>JAYUDQ010000652.1:0-21537 GCA_043739745.1 Acidimicrobiia bacterium
GCGCAGCCCTCGACCATGCCGGCGTCGATGTCGTCGGCCGTGGCGAAGCCGGACTCCATCATGCGGATGGCGCTGAGGATGTACGGGATCAGGAGGGCGTTGACGATGAAGCCGGCGCGGTCCTGCGAGCGGATGACCCGCTTGCTGAGTGTGTCTTTGGCGAACGCGGTGGCGCGGCTGATGGTGTCGTCGCTCGTGAGCAGTGACGTCACCACTTCGACCAGGCGCAGCACCGGCACGGGGTTGAAGAAGTGGATGCCGATGACCTGGCTCGGCCGCTGTGTAGCCATGGCCAGCTTCATGATCGGGATCGACGACGTGTTCGACGCCAACACTGCATCGTCGCCGGTGACGACGGCATCGAGTCGGCGGAAGATGTCGAGCTTGGCCGACTCGGCCTCGATGACCGCCTCGACGACGAGGTCACGGTCGGCCAGCGCGTCGAAGTCGCTGGTGAACGTGAGGAAGCTGAGCGCCCGCTCCTGCGCGGCCTCGTCGAGTTTGCCCGAACGAACAGCTCGTGCGAGCGAAGCCTCGGTGCGCTTCTGGGCCCGGTCCGAGGACGGCGCATCGGCTTCGACGACGATCGTGTCGAGACCGGCCCTTGCACCCACCTCGGCGATCCCCGAACCCATCAAGCCGCCACCGACCACACCCAAGCGCTGGAACGTCATATGCCCAGTCTGCCAGCGGCGCAAGGTGGCCGGGGTGTTGTGGATCGGGTCGGGTGCGCCATGATGGTCGCGGTTCGCACGCGGCCTCGCGATCGGCCGATTCGGGTTCCGCAGCTCCATATCAGGGGGAAGTCCACGTGAAGGTTCCGTTCAGCATCGGTGATTTCCTCGACCGCGCCGCGAATGTCTACGGCGAGCGCATCGGTGTCGTCGACGAGCCGGGGGTGGCCGGGTCACTCGGCTCGCTCACTTACGCGGCGATGGACCGGCGGGTGCGGAACATGGGCCGGAAGCTGGAAGACATGGGCATCGGGGTCGGCGACCGGGTGGCCATCGTGAGTCCGAACTCGGCTCGGTTCCTCATCTCGTTTTGGGGGACCGGCCGCTACGGGCGGGTGCTCGTGCCGATCAACTTCCGGCTGAACAAAGAGGAGATCACCTACATCATCGAGCACAGTGGGGCCCGGGTGTTGCTCGTCGACCCCGAGCAGTACGACGTGGTGAAGGACATCCCGGTCGAGCACATCGTGGTGCTCGACGGCACGGACGACGCTGCACTGTTCGCCGAGATCGACGAGTCCGGCCCGCAGCCGACGCCATGGGAGGCCGACGAGGACGCCACGGCCACGATCAACTACACGTCGGGAACCACCGCCCGGCCCAAAGGGGTGCAGATCACGCACCGCAACGCATGGACGAACGCCGTCACGTTCGGCTGGCACTCCGGTGTGAGCGACCGGGACGTGTACATCCACACGCTGCCGATGTTCCACTGCAACGGCTGGGGCCAGACGTATTCGGTCACCGGCATGGGCGGCAAGCACATCGTGCTGCGCAAGATCGATGGTGAGGACATCCTCAACCGCATCGAGCAGCACGGCGTCAACTTCGCATGTGGTGCCCCGGCGGTCGTGGCCATGACGCTCGACGCTGCTGCCAAGCGGGCCGCGGCCGGCGACCCCGTGCCCGGACGCGATCAGATGCGCATCGTCGTGGCCGGTGCGCCGCCACCCTCGAAGACGATCGAGCGGGTAGAGCTGGAGCTCGGGTGGGAGTTCATCCAGATCTACGGCCTCACCGAGACCTCGCCGCTGCTCACCATGAATCGCAAGCGCGCAGAGTATGACGACCTCCCCGTCGCGGACCGTTCGAAGCTGCTGTCCCGGGCCGGAACGCCGACGATCGGCGTCACGATGATGGTGGACGAGGAGGGCGAGGTCTGCGCCCGGGCCAACCACGTGTTCGAGGGCTATTGGGAGCAGCCGGAGGAGACGTCCAAGGCCATCCGTGACGGCTACTTCCACACCGGCGACGGCGGCTACCTCGACGGCGCCTACGTCGTCATCGCCGACCGCAAGAAGGACGTCATCATCTCGGGCGGCGAGAACGTGTCGTCCATCGAGGTCGAGGACTGCCTCTTCCAGCACCCGGCCATCGCCGAGTGCTGCGTGATCGGCGTACCCGACGAGAAATGGGGCGAGACCATCAAGGCCCTCGTCGTGCTGCGGCCCGGTGTCGATGAGCCGACCGATCGGGAGATCATCGACTTCTGCCGGTCGCGCATGTCGCACTTCAAGTGCCCGACGTCGGTCGAGTTCCGGACCGAGTTGGACAGGACGGCCACGGGCAAGCTGCAGAAGTTCAAGCTCCGAGCCCCCTACTGGGAGGGCCGCGACCGCATGATCAACTGAGCCATGACGCGCCGTCGATGGATCGAAGTTGGGCGGACTTGTAACAGGCTCGGCCAGCTCTTGCCTGGCGACCAGGCGTTTCGCGATTGAAATCCCCGGTCTGGAGCCCGACCTTGTTACGAATCCGCCAATCTTCAAAAACGCCCAACCCCGAATGCAGCTACGAGCTGGCCAACGCCGCTGCATCGACTGCGTACAGCGGCTCCGCGGTCGCAGTGATCTGCGCAACAAGTCCCTGGGTGGTCGGCAGGATCTGCTCGATGAAGAAGCGGGCGGTGGCGACCTTGGCCGCGTTGTACGGATCGTCGAGGCCGGCCGCTTCGGCCGCGAGTGCCTGGCGGGCCATCAGCCAGGCGGCGACGGTCGTGGCCATCAAGCGGAGGAACGGGGTGGCGCCGGCCATGCCGTCTGCGATCTCGGCACGGCCCGCGCTCAGCATCCACCGGGTCATCTGCTCGAGTGTGTCGATGCCGAGCGTGAGGTCCTCGCGTAGCTCGGCCAGCGCCCTGCCGCCGAGGGCATCACGGGTCGACCGCATTTCGGTGATGAGCGCGTTCACGACCTGGCCGTTGCGCATCGGCAGCTTGCGGCCGAACAGGTCGAGCGCCTGGATGCCGTTCGTCCCCTCGTAGATCGCCGCGATGCGTACGTCGCGATACAGCTGCGCCGCGCCCGTGTCCTCGCAATACCCCATCCCACCTGCCACCTGGACGCCGAGTGACGTGATCTCATTGCCGAGGTCTGTGCACCACGCCTTCGACAGCGGGGTGAGGAGATCAGCCAACTCGTGCGCTGCGGTCCGCGACGACTCATCGGGGTGGGCGCGCGCGTCGTCGATGGCGCGGGCATTCAGGAACAGGAGATGACGCATGGCCTCGATCTGGCTGCGCATGGTGAGCAGCATGCGACGCACGTCGGCATGGCCGATGATCGTGGCCGCAGGATCCTCGGAGCCCGCCACCCGGCTCTGCACCCGCGTCGTCGCATGGAGATACGCCAATTGGTATGCGCGCTCACCGATTGCCTGACCCTGCTGCCCTACTGCTAAGCGCGCAGTGTTCATCATCGTGAACATCGTGCGCATACCGGTGTTGACCTCACCGATGAGCTCGCCGATAGCGCCAACTCCCGCGTCGCCGAACGCAAGCACGCACGTTGGCGATCCGTGAATGCCCATCTTGTGTTCGGTCGACACGACCTTCACGTCGTTGCGGGCACCGAGCGAACCATCAGGTTCGACCAGGAACTTGGGCACGACGAAGCACGAGATCCCCTTCGTTCCGGCCGGTGACCCTTCGGCCCGGGCGAGGACCAGGTGGATGATGTTGTCGGTGAGGTCGTGCTCGCCCCAAGTGATGTAGATCTTCTGGCCGGTGATGCGCCATGTCCCATCTGCGGCCTGGATCGCCTTGGTGCGCAGCGCGCCGACGTCCGAGCCGGCATCGGGTTCGGTGAGGTTCATCGTGCCGGCCCATTGGCCGCTGACCAGCTTGGGGAGGTAGGTCTCCTTCTGGATCTCCGAACCCCAGTGGTGCAGCGCGTCGATCGAGCCCTGAGTGAGCATCGGGCACAGTGCAAGAGCCATGTTCGCCGACTGCAGCATCTCGGAGAGCGCGAGCCCCACGATGTGCGGGAATCCGCCGCCGCCGTAGGCCGGGTCGGCCGGCACCGAGCCCCACTCGCCCGCCACGTAGGCCTTGTACGCGCCGGCGAACTCGGTCGGTGTGGTGATCGTGGACGCCTTCGTATCGACGATGAGACCGACGCGATCACCGATCTCGTTGGTCGGCGAGATCACCGAAGCGGCCAGGCGGCCGAACTCCTCGAGCAGGGACGCCACCGTTTCGCGGTCGGCGTGCGCGAACTGCTCATGCGCGGCGATCTCGGCCAGCCCGATCAGGTCGAGGCTGAAGAGGATGTCGCGGATTGGGGCCTTGTAGTCCTGCACACCACCATTGTGCCTTGGGTCCGGTCCAACGCCGAGGGGTACCGTTCCCGTATGCCCATCACGAAGAGCGCCATGCAACTGGTCGACGAGGCAACTGCGCGGATCCGCACTCGGACCGTTGACGAGGCGCGGTCCCTCCTCGACGACCCGAAGGTCACGCTCGTGGACTTACGCGACCCCCGCGAGCTCGAGCGCGAGGGCGTGATCCCGGGCGCCTTCCCTGCCACCAGGGGGATGCTCGAGTTCTGGGTCGACCCGGCAAGCCCGTATTACAAGCCGATCTTCGGCGAGGAGGATCGGGAGTTCGTGCTGTTCTGTGGCGGAGGGTGGCGCTCGGCGTTGGCCGCCGCGACGCTGCAAGACATGGGCATGACGAACGTGAGCCACATCGAGGGCGGCTTCGGGGCGTGGAAGAAGGCCGGCGCGCCGGTCGAGGAGCGCGCCGCGAAGGGCTGAGCCGCGCGCTACCGGCCGATGAACTTCGCCGGCCGCTTCTCGAGGAACGACGCCACGCCCTCGCGATGGTCGTCGCTCTTGAAGCTGGCCGCCAGCGCAGCGGTATGGGCCCGCATGTGCTCGCCCACATCGCGGCCAAGGCCTTCGTACACGAGCGCCTTGATGAGCCGCTGCGACATCGGCGATCCGACGAGGAACCGCTGCGCCTCGGTGCGAGCAGTCTCGAGCAGCGCTTCCGGTTCGACCACTGCGGTGACGTAGCCCATTGCGAATGCCTCGTCCGCGCTGATGAAGTCGCCCGAATACAGGAGCCGCAGCGCCGGCTGCACGCCGATGAGGCGGGGCAGTAGCCACGAACCGGCGCCGGTGTCCGGGACAAGGCCCCGATGCGCGAAGTTCCAGGCGAAGCGGGCCCTAGGCGTGGCGATGCGCACGTCGCAGTGCGAGGTGTACTCGGCGCCCATGCCGACGGCCGGCCCGTCGATCGCGGCGATCACGGGCTTCGGGCAGGCGATCGGCGGCCACCAGGCGTGCTCGTCGCTCGCCTCGCCGCGCAGGCCGCGGGTCTCCCCCGGGATCGTGGCAAGGTCAGCCAGATCCGTGCCGGCGCAGAACGCGCCCGGAACGCCCGTGAGGATGACCACTCGCGCCCTGTCGTCGGCGCCGGCGGTCCGAAACGCGGCGATCAGCTCACCGAGCATGGCGTACGTCATCGCGTTGCGCTTCTCGGGCCGGTCGATGGTGATGGTGGCGATGTGGTCGGCCACCTCGTAGCCGATGAAGGAAGGCGTCGTGGTCATGGCCGTACCGTCGCGCGGCTGCGCCGGCGTAAGCGAATGCATCCCGTTGCGCCGCGAAATGCAGGGGCACGTTCCGAATCTCGTCGCCCGGCGCGCCAGACTCTGCGATGTGGCTGACCTCTCCGAGCTCCGAGTCCAGATCGACGAGTGCGATCGTGATCTCCTGCGCGTGTTGGCCCGGCGTTTCCATCTGTGCCAGGACGTTGCCGCCCTCAAGGGTGAGGCGCAGACGCAGATCCTCCAACCGGCCAGAGTCCGCGACGTGCTCACCAGCCGCACCGAATGGGCCGAAGCGCTCGGGGTCGACGCCGAATTCGCCGAGCTCCTCTTTCGCTCGCTTCTGTCGGAGACGCATCGGCTCGAAGCGGTGCACATGCGTCGCGACGATGACGCGCACCCGGCCGAGATCCGTCACCGGCCCGCCATCGACACCGCGCTACAGACCGCTTCATGCCGGATTGATCACGTCACCGTCGCCGTCGAGGACCTCGGCGAGGCGCTCGCGTTCTTCGTCGACCGCCTCGGGTTCCGGGTCAGCCAGGAGCGGACCTCCCACCCGGACCACACCGGCCTTGATTCGGCTGTGGTCGATGCCGGTGGCGTCACGCTCGTACTCATGCAGGCCGGTGCGGATCGCAAGGGTGATCCCGTCGCGACCGGCGTGCACCACATCGCCATCGAGGTCCTCAACGCGGCCTATGTCCGCTCCGCGCTCGAGGAGCAGGGCTGCCCCCTCCAGACCGACGTGCTCGTGAGCGACAACGGGCTCGAGCGCTTCTTCACCGTCCGGGACGCGTCGTCGGGCCTGCAGCTCGGTTTCGTGTCGCGGGTGGGAGAGCGAGCGATCTTTGACGGCGGCGACATCCAGGCGCTGAGCGCAGCGATCGAAGAGGTCGCGAGCCCGTAAGGTGGTGGCAGCGCCGATCCGGCCGCCCGACCCGTTCGCAAGGACTCGTGCATATGCCTGAAGCCGTCATCGTCTCGACTGCCCGCTCGCCCATCGGCCGGGCATTCAAGGGATCGATGATCGAACTGCGGGCCGACGATCTCGCGGCGCAGATGATCCGAGCCGCGCTGGCCAAGGTGCCGGAGCTCCCGCTTGGTCAGATCGAGGATCTGATGCTCGGGTGCGGGTTGCCCGGAGGCGAGCAGGGCTTCAATATGGCCCGGGTCGTCAGCACCCTTGCCGGTCTGCCCGATGTCCCTGGTACGACGGTGAACCGTTATTGCTCGTCGTCGCTGCAGACCATCCGGATGGCGGCCCATGCGATTCGTGCCGGAGAGGGCGACGTCTTCATCGCCGCAGGCACCGAGTGCGTGAGCCGCTTCGACCGGGGGACCAGCGACACCCTTCCGAACACCGAGAACCAGCGCTTCGCCGGCGCGCATGCGCGGTCCGCGGAACGGTGCGGCGGTGGCGCGATTCCTTGGTCGGCGGCAGCGGGGCTCCCCGACGTCTACATCGCCATGGGACAGACGGCGGAGAACGTCGCCCAGATCGAGGGCGTCACACGCGCGGAGCAGGACGAGTATGCGCTGCAGTCACAGCAGAACGCCGGCCGCGGGCAGGAGTCCGGCTTCTTCGAGAGGGACATCACGCCGGTGACGTTGCCCGATGGCACGGTCGTCAGCGCCGACGACGGCCCTCGGCCGCATACGACGCTCGACGCGCTCAGTCGTCTGAGGCCGGCGTTCTGGCCCGATGGAACGGTGACAGCCGGGAACTCGTGCCCGCTCAACGACGGCGCGGCCGCCGTGATCGTGATGAGCGACACCCGTGCTCGCGAGCTCGGGATCACCCCGCTGGCGCGCATCGTGGCCTCGTCGGTCACCGGGATCAACCCGGAGATCATGGGACTCGGCCCGGTCGACGCCTGCCGGCGGGTACTGGCCCGGGCCGGCATGACGATGGCCGACGTCGACCTCCTCGAGATCAATGAGGCGTTTGCCGCGCAGGTCATCCCCACGATGCGCCACCTCGGGATCGATCGGGGAAAGCTGAATGTCCACGGGGGTGCCATCGCCCTCGGCCATCCGTTCGGTATGACCGGCGCCCGCATCATGACCACCCTCATCAACGGGCTCGAGGCCACCGGCGGAACGATCGGCCTCGAAGCGATGTGCGTCGGCGGCGGCCAGGGCATGGCCATGATCATCGAACGGCTGTAGCCATCTGGCCGCGAGACCGGCTGCTGACCAACGCGGCGATCGGGAGCGGCCAGGTCGTCGTTGAATCGGCAGTAGCGTGCCCTACCGGCTTCAGATCGAGGAGAGCTTGTGCCGGGGACTGTTGTCGTAGGGGCCCAATGGGGCGATGAGGGCAAGGCCAAAGTCATCGACCGGCTGAGTGCCGAGGCCGACATGGTGGTGCGCTACCAGGGTGGCCACAACGCCGGCCACACGGTGGTGGCGAACGGGCGAAAGTTCGCCTTCCGGCTCATTCCGAGCGGCGTGCTCTTCCCGGCCGTGACGCCGGTGATCGGCAATGGCGTCGTGCTCGATGTCGCCACGCTCTTCGCCGAGCTCGACATGCTCGCCGCCGCCGGTGTCGACACGAGTCGGCTCGTCGTCGGCGCCAACGCCCATCTGATCATGCCCTACCACCCGATCCTCGACCGGCTCAGCGAGGAGCGCCGCGGCGTCAATGCCATCGGCACCACGAAGAACGGCATCGGTCCCTGCTACGTCGACAAGGTGGCGCGGGAGGGGATTCGCGTGCAGGACCTGATGGCGCCGGACAGGTTCCGGGCCCGCCTCGCCACGGCGCTGGCCGAGAAGAACGAGGTGCTCACCAAGATCTATGGCCACGCTGCCCTCAACGAGTCCGAGATCCTGGCGGAATACCTCGATCTGTTCGCGCCCCGACTGCGGCCCTACGTCGGCGATTCCGTTTCCATCGTCCACGACGCGCTGTCGGCCGGGCGCAACGTGCTCTTCGAGGGTGCACAGGCGACCTTCCTCGACGTCGACCACGGCACGTATCCCTTCGTCACCTCCTCCAACCCCGTTGCAGGCGGTGCGTGTGCGGGTGCCGGCGTCGGGCCGCGGGACCTGACCCGCATCGTCGGCATCGCCAAGGCCTACGTGACACGTGTCGGTGCCGGACCCTTCCCGACCGAGTTGCACGACACCATCGGCGAGCTCATCGTCGAGCGCGGGCAGGAGTTCGGCACCAACACAGGTCGCCGCCGTCGGCCGGGCTGGTTCGACGCCGTGATGATGCGCCAGGCCGTCCGGCTCAACTCGCTCACGGAGTTGGCCATCATCAAGATCGACATCTTCGACACGTTGCCGATGGTCAGGATCTGCGTGGGCTACGACATCGACGGCACACGGTTCACCCATCTCCCCGCGGACCAGTCGCTCCTCGAGAAGGCCGTTCCGTTCTACGAGGACTACGCCGGCTGGGAGACCGACACGACCCAGGCGCGGACCGTCGAGGACCTCCCCGCGAACGCGCAGCGGTATGTGCGGGCGTTGTCCCGCGCCTCGCAGATCCCGATCACGATGCTCGGCATCGGGCCGAGTCGCGACGAGATGATCGACGTGCCGCCGGCGTGGCTCGACGCAACTGCTGCGAACCTCGCGAGTCGCACGTGATCCCCCGCTACTCATTGCCGGAGATGGCCGCGCTGTGGACCGACGAGGCCCGTATGGGCCAGTGGCTCGAGGTCGAGATCCTGGCAACCGAGGGCTGGGCCGAACTTGGCGTGGTTCCCGCCGAGGCCGCCATCGCCGTGCGCAAGCGCGCCGCGTTCAGTGTCGAGGAAGTGAACGAGCGGGAGAAGGTCACGGATCATGACGTCGCCGCGTTCGTCGACGTCGTGCAGGAGTCGGTGGGGATGCCGGAGGGCGCGTGGGTTCACTACGGCCTGACCTCGACCGATGTCGTGGACACTGCGCTCTGCAGCACGATGGCGAAGGCCGCCGACCTTCTCGTCGATGCCGCTGGCGGGCTGATCGAGGTCCTGCGGCGGCGCGCTAACGAGTTTCGCGACACGCCCTGCATCGGCCGAACGCACGGCATTCATGCCGAGCCGACCACGTTCGGGGCCAAGCTCGCGCTCTGGTGCCTCGCCGTTGATCGTGATCGTGTGCGTCTGCTGCGGGCCCGCGGAGCGATCGCGGTAGGAAAGCTCAGCGGAGCAGTCGGCACCTACTCGAACATCGACCCTGCGGTCGAGCAATTCGTGTGCGTACGCATGGGATTGAAGCCGGTTCCTGCGACCCAGGTGGTGGCCCGTGACCGCCATGCCGAGTACCTGTATGCCTGCGCGTCGGTTGGCGCAACTGTCGAGACGATCGCGACCGAGATCCGCCATCTCCAGCGCACCGAAGTACGAGAAGTCCGGGAACCATTCCGCGCTGGGCAGAAGGGAAGCTCGGCGATGCCCCACAAGCGCAACCCGATCACGGCGGAAAGATTGAGCGGGCTGGCTCGAATCCTGCGCGGAAATCTCGTTGCCGGTCTTGAAGACGTGGCCCTCTGGCATGAGCGCGATATCTCGCATTCCTCGGTCGAGCGGGTCATCCTTCCGGACTCCTCGCTGCTAGCGCACTACGTGCTCACGAAGTGCCGCCAGATCATCGACGGGCTCACGGTCGACGTGGCTCGAATGCGCGCCAACATCGATGGTTCGTATGGGCTGGTGTTCAGTCAACCCGTGCTGCTGGCTCTCGTTGCCGGTGGCGCAGCGCGTGATGACGCATATCGCATCGTCCAGGAGCGTGCCCTTGAAGCCTGGGAAACGGAACAGTCGTTTCGGGCGCTCCTCGAATCCGATGATCGGGTCAGCCTGAGCGCGTCGCAAATGGACGAAGCGTTCGATCTCCTCCGTTCGCTGAGGCATTCCGGTCGTGTGGTCGATGCCCTCGATGCTGTGCCCGCAGGCGCCTGAGCGTTCCGGGGCGCTGACGATCGGGTCATGACGCGACGGGTGGGGTGCCGTTGGCACCCCACCCTTTTGTTCGTGTTCTGAACGCTTGCTTTGTTACGTGGGCAACGCGGCGCCGTTCAGCGCTTGACGCCAGCAGCCCGAAGAACGGACGGTGCGATACCGGCACGGCGCCACGTGTCGTAGGTGATCCCTTTGCGCTCGCTGTAGGACGCAGCCGCTTCGATGAAGCCGCCCTCGAGCTCGGAGAGATCGACGGCGACAGATGCCTGAGCAAGCTCGGCTTCGAGATCGGCCTGCTCCTGCAACATGAGGAGACGATCAATAGCCGACGCCTCTGTCAGTCCTTCTTCGATCCTGGCCAGGCGCTTTGCGATCGATTCCGGGGTGCGCTTGCGGCCCCGCTTCGGCTTGTGCGCGTCAAGTGCCTCGAGATAGTCACGAACAGCCCGCCCCTGCTCACGTCCTTCGGCGAGTGCGGCCTTGTGCTCGTCGGACATGCCCTTTTTTGCTTTTGCTTTGGTAGCCATGCGTGGCATTGTCGCACAACTCAGCACCAACTTTCGCCATCTTCGTCGTCAGACGACCAGGCGGAACACATCAACCGCAGTGCCGAGCGGTGGGGCGACAATCCCGACGAAGGGAGGTCCGCGTCAGTCAATAGGGGCTACGCGGTATCCTCGAGCGCCAGTTCGAGCACATCAATCACGTCGTCGAGTGCATGAATCTCCAGCCTGGAGCGGATGTCGGCGGGCAAGTCATCGAGGTCGACCTCGTTACGCTTGGGCACGACGACGATCTTCACCCCGGCCCGGTGGGCAGCCAGCAACTTCTGCTTGACACCGCCTATGGGCAGGATTTTCCCCTGCAGCGTGATCTCGCCCGTCATGGCAACGATCGGACGCACGGCGCGGCCGGTGAGCAGGCTGACGAGCGCGGTCGTCATCGTGATACCGGCAGACGGCCCGTCCTTTGGCACGGCGCCCGACGGGAAGTGGACGTGGATGCGACGACCCTGCAACGCCTCGGCTTTGATACCGAGCCGATCGGCATTGGCACGGACGAACGACAGCGCAATCGACGCGGACTCCTGCATGACGTCGCCGAGCTGGCCGGTGACGGTGAGCGCGACATCCGTGGTTCCGGGCGCCGGCATGCTCGTCGCTTCCACGAACAGCACGTCGCCTCCCGCACCGGTGACGGCCAATCCCGTAGCGACGCCGGGGACATTGGTGCGGTCGGTGATCTCCTCGACACTGCGCTTTGCCCGGCCGAGGACATCCACGACCTGCTCCGTGGAGTCGATGCTGAGGGGCCGAACCGCGGAATCCGAGGCGATACGGACAGCGACCTTTCGCAGCACCTTCGCGATCTGGCGCTCAAGTCCGCGGACGCCGGCTTCGCGCGTGTAGCCCTCGACGATGGTGCGCACGGCGCGGTCGGAGATCTCGACATCGTCGGTGTCGAGACCGTTCTGCTCGAGCTGTCGTGCGATGAGGTGGTTTCGCGCGATAGCGACCTTCTCGTCGTCGGTGTAGCCGTCGACCGGAATGATCTCGAGCCGGTCGAGTAGTGGAGCAGGGATCGACTCGAGCGTGTTGGCCGTGGCGATGAACACCACATCGGAGAGGTCCAGGTCAACCTCGAGGTAGTGATCGCGGAACGTATGGTTCTGGGCCGGGTCGAGGACCTCGAGCAGAGCCGCAGCAGGGTCTCCGGACCAGCCCGTGGCCAGCTTGTCGATCTCGTCGAGCAGGATCACCGGGTTCATGGTCTTCGCCTCTCGCATGGCACGCACGATCCGGCCGGATTGCGCTCCGACGTATGTGCGACGGTGGCCACGGATCTCGGCCTCGTCACGGATGCCGCCGAGCGCGACCCGAACGAACGAACGTCCGAGGGCCCGCGCGACGCTCTCACCGAGTGAGGTCTTGCCCACGCCAGGGGGACCGACGAGGGCGATGATCGCGCCCGCACCCCGGCGCGTCGACCCCACGTTGGCGGCGACGACAGTCGGGACGGTGCTGAGGATCTCGCCCTCGGGCTCGATCAATTCGACTGTTGCGTCGCTGTCGGTCGCTGCGCTGTCGGACCCTGTACTGCCCGCCGACGCGGCTCGGGCGGAGCGGGTGGCGCGCAGCCCTCGGACTGCAAGCCACTCGATGATGCGGTCCTTGCCATCGTTCAACCCCGTGGTGTCCGCATCGAGCACGGCCCTGGCCGCGACAACGTCAGTGCGGTCCTCGGTGGTGCGACCCCATCCAAGCTCGAGCACGGTGTCGAGCCAGTTGCGGACCCAGGTCTGCTCCGGGTTCTGCTCGCCCATCTTCTCCAGCCGGTCGGCTTCGCGGAGCGCAGCAGCCCGCACTGCGTCGGGCATGGCAGAGGCCTCGATGCGGGTGCGGTAGTCGGCAACGGCCTGCTCGGCGCCTTCGTCCTCGCCGAGTTCCTTGCGGATGGCCGCGAGCTGCTGGCGGAGCAGGAAGTCCCGCTGCTGCTTCTCCATGCCACCGGCCACTTCGCTGCGGATCTTCTCCTTCAGCTCGAGCTCGGCGAGCGCCTCACGCACCCAGGAGAGAACGAGCTCGAGGCGGGACTCGACGTCGGTCGTCTCCAGCACCTGGACGCGTCGTTCAATGGAGAGGTCGGGCCAGTAGTTGATGCTGTCGGCCAACGTTCCCGGATCGTCGATCCCGCCGAGCTGGAGGGTCACGCGCCCGCCTTGCTGGCGCTCGACCAGCGTCTCGACGGTGGCTCGGTACTCCCGCATCAGCTCCTTCACCCGCGGGGTGACGGGTCCGTCGGTGACGGCCTCGACGGCAAGCCAGAGCGCCGCGCCGCCCACGTGGCCAGGCGAGGGCGGACCGGTGACGCCGGTTCCGAGACGCACGCGCTCCGTGGCCCGGACGACGAGTGCCCTCTGCCCGGTGGGGAGCTCGCCCGAGGTCTCGATCTTGGCGAGCACCCCGATCGATCCGTAGCGACCGTCGATTCGGGGCACGAGGAGGAGATGCTGATCGGTGGCCAGTGCGGCATCGGCCGCGATTCGGGCTTCGTCGGAGTCGAGGGCGATGGTGACGACCATGTGCGGGAGCACGACGCCCGACATCAGCGGAAGAACGGGGGCGGCGGTGATTGTTGCGACAGGCACGGGGAACTCCTCGAAGGTTGAGATCACTGGTGTAACTTTGTAATCGAACGTTGCCAACTCGCCGACCCCGGCGTGCATTCCCCACGTGACATGCACCGGTGCATTCGCGAATTCGTGGGTAGGTGCGGGCAGACTCCGCCTATGACCGCATGGGAACCGTTCGATTCAGCTCGCAATGTCGGCGACGTGCTGCTCAGCGCCCGCGACATCGCCGAAGTCGTCGGCTCGCTCGCAAGCCGGATCACCGCCGACTACGCAGGGCGCCAGCCGCTGCTCGTCGGGGTGCTCAAGGGTGCCTTCGTCTTCATGGCCGACCTAATGCGCGCCGTCGACCTGCCCACCGAGGTCGATTTCATGGCCGTCACCAGCTACGGCGAGTCGACGACATCGAGCGGCGTCGTGCGCATTCTGAAGGATCTCGACATTCCGCTCGCCGGACGCGACGTCATCGTCGTCGAGGACATCATCGACAGCGGGCTGACCCTCTCGTTCCTTTTGCAAAACCTCGAGAGTCGGGGGCCGGCGAGCCTTGCGGTGTGCGCCCTGCTCGTGCGCGAGGGGGTCGATCTGCCCGCCGCGGTCTCCTCGCGCCTGCACTACGTGGGGGTCGAACTCGAACCCGGATGGGTCGTGGGCTACGGCCTCGACGCCGCCGAGCGCAACCGCCACCTCGCCGGCCTGCACCGCTACGTGGCGTGAGTCGACGCGTCCGGCCGCGCGGCATCCACCCCGGCCGCGTTCAAGTGCTGACCGATGTTCGCCGACATGGAGAAATCGATCGCTACTCCACGCCCGCTGCTCTGTGCCGAGACAGGCCGTCACGAGGCCAACATCTCCTTCTCCTCGGCCTCTCACAGGGAAATGCGACGGTGTCGCCGCCTTCGTTGCCGCGTAAGGTCCGGACCGCCGTATCCTTGGAGGCACTGTGAAGAAGATCCACCGAAGCGCAGGTTTCTACGTCGTCATCGCCCTCCTCCTGCTGCTCATGGCATCGCAGGTCCTGAAGGGCGATGGAAATCGCACGACGCTGAAGCTGAGCGAGTTCGAAACCAAGGTCGACGAGGGTCAGATCAAGACCGCGAAGATCTCGAGCAGTACGAGCACGGTGACAGGAGAGTTCCAGAAACCGGACGCCAAGGGCAACGTCAAATACACGGTCGAGTACCCCGTCGGCTACGAGGAGACGCTCACCAAGGAGATCAAGGCCAACCACGTCGACTACGACGCCAAGCGGGCGCGGGACAACGTCTGGATCAGCCTTGCTTTTCAGTTCCTCCCCATCATCTTGCTGTTCGGCGCATTCCTCTGGCTCATGAACTCGATGCAGGGCGGCGGCAGTCGCATCATGCAGTTCGGCAAGGCCCGCGCCAAAGTGCAGTCCAAGGACGCCCCGAAGACGACCTTTGCCGACGTGGCTGGTGCCGACGAAGCCATCGAAGAGCTTCGTGAGATCAAGGAGTTCCTCGAGAACCCGGGCAAATTCGCGGCTATCGGGGCCAAGATTCCAAAGGGTGTGCTGCTCTTCGGACCGCCAGGGACGGGCAAGACGCTGCTCGCCAGGGCCGTAGCGGGCGAAGCGGGAGTCCCGTTCCTGTCGATTTCCGGCTCCGACTTCGTCGAGATGTTCGTGGGCGTGGGCGCATCCCGGGTACGTGACCTCTTCGAGCAGGCCAAGACGAATGCGCCGGCCATCATCTTCGTGGACGAGATCGACGCCGTCGGCCGCCATCGCGGAGCTGGCATGGGCGGCGGCCACGACGAGCGTGAGCAGACCCTCAACCAGCTGCTCGTGGAGATGGACGGTTTCGATGCCCGCGTCGGCGTGATCATGATCGCGGCCACCAACCGGCCCGACATCCTCGACCCGGCCCTGCTGCGCCCGGGCCGCTTCGACCGCCAGATCATGGTCGACCGCCCCGACCTCGAAGGCCGCAAGGCCATCTTCCGGGTGCATGCCAAGGGCAAGCCGCTGGGCCCCGACCTCGACCTCGACGTGATGGCCCGCAAGACGCCCGGCTTCACCGGTGCCGACATTGCCAACCTGCTGAACGAGGCTGCGCTCATCTCGGCCCGCCGGAACAAGACGGTGATCGGGGCCTCCGAGATGGAGGCGGCGACCGATCGGATCATCGCCGGTCCTGAACGCCGCACGCTCGTGATGTCCGAAAAGGAGAAGTGGAACACCGCGATCCACGAGGGCGGACATGCGCTGGTGGGCCACGTGCTAGCCGGATGCGACCCGATCCACAAGGTCACGATCATCCCGCGTGGTCGGGCCCTCGGTCTGACGATGTCGCTGCCGACCGAGGACAAGTACAACCACAGCCGTTCCGGTCTGCGTGACGAGTTGGCCATGCTGCTCGGCGGCCGTACGGCCGAGGAGATCTTCTTCGACGAGCTCACCACCGGTGCGTCGAACGACATCGAGCGGGCCACGGCCATCGCTCGGCGCATGGTCACCGAGTTCGGTATGAGCGACGTGCTCGGGCCGCAGCAGTTCGGGGAGAAGAACGGCGAGGTGTTCCTCGGCCGTGATTTTGGCCGCCAGCCGAACTACTCCGACGATGTCGCCAGCCTCATCGACCGCGAGGTCCGGCGCTTCATCGACGATGCCCATGCCACGGCGCTGGACATTCTCACGACCCATCGTGACGTCCTTGAGCGCTTCGCCAAGGATCTCGTGTCGAAGGAGACGCTCGACAGCGAGATGATCAACGAGATCTTCAAGGATCTCGGGACCTGGACGAAGACCCCGGAGGTCGAGGTACCAGAGCCGCAGCCGGTCGACCTCACGCCCGTCGAAGTGCCGAGCCGCGAGCTGGTCGGCGCAGCACGTCGCACGATGCGCTCGCGGGCCGGTCGTGCCTGGCGCGGGGCGGTGGAAGGCATCAAGGGCGGCGACGATGACGGAACGCCACCGTTGGCGCCAAGCGGTCAGCGGCCACGTCGTCCTCGTCTCCAGCCTGGAACCGGTCCCACCGCCTGATCCGTCAGCGGTGAAGGCGGCGGCCGTGCCGTCCGAGCTGTTCGTCGATGCCCGCGCCGCGTCGGATACGAGCGGTGCGGCGGGGCGTGTGGTCTTCGTCCACGGAGCAATGGATCGCGGCACCAGCTTCTCGAAGATCCGATCCCGCCTTGGTCATTGCGAGACGCTTGCGTACGACCGGCGGGGGTACGGCCGGTCGCTCGAAGCCGGTCCGGCCGTCTCGTTCGCCGGTCACCTCGATGACCTGGAGGCGGTCGTGGCCGAACGGCCCAGCGTGCTGGTCGGGCACAGCTACGGCGGCAACCTCGTGCTTGCCCTCGCCGATCGTCGCCCGGATGTCGTCACCGCGACGGTCGTCTTCGAACCGCCGATGCCATGGGAGCCATGGTGGCCGGACGCACGTGGCGGCGGCAATACGATCGCCGTTGCCCGCGAGCACGGTCCGACTGCGGCGGCCGAGTCGTTCATGCGCCGCGTCGTCGGCGATGCCGTGTGGGAGCGCCTTGGCGAGCGCACGAGGGCCGACAGGCTGGCCGAAGGCCCAGCCCTGCTGGTCGACCTGGGCGATCTGCGGGCACAGGGCTGCCCGTATAACGCCGGCCGGGTCGTTGCGCCGTCGATCATCGGTTGCGGGAGCCGATCGGAGCCACATCGGCGGCGGGCATCCGTCGAGACGCTGCTGGCCGTCGGTGCCGTACGACCCGAGTTCTGGACGATACGCAGAGCCGGTCATGGTGCGCATTCGAGCCATCCGGACGAATTCGTCGCACTTGTCGAGCGGGCAGCCTCCCGCGCGTTGCTCTGTAGTCCGCCGATCTGAGGGTCAAGTCCGGAATTTTGTGGCGATATTCGTCCAATCCGGCGTTTGGGCGGGGGAACTCACCGATAACCTCGCACCCCGTGCAGCGACGACGACGAGGTTCCGTTCAGTGAGGGGGACCGCCCGGTGAGGGGCAAGTGGTCGAAGGGGATCGAGCCCCGCAATTTCTGCTGGATCGTGAAGGATTCGATCGGCATCTGCGAGCGACCCGGTGGGTACAGCGCCAACCACCGAAGGGTGCGCCGTCACGAGGAGATCATCTGGATCCGCGAGCACGGCTTCGCCCGGGTCGTGTCGCTGATGCCCTCGCCTCACAACCTGCATGCGTACGAGGAGCTGAACGTCTCCTACGAGCATGTGCCTTTCGGTGTCCATGAAGACGTGCGCTCAGTGCTCGGCGCGCTCTATCCGCAGATGCGGATATGGGCGGCGAACGGCGACAAGGTGCTGATCCACCAAGATGAGATCAGCGACCGGCTACAGGGCGTCCTCGGCGGCTACCTGCTCTTCACGGGAATGCTCCAGAACGGTCCACAGGCGATCACCGTGATCGAACACATCATGGGACGCCAGCTCGGCACGATCGGTCGTGAGATAATCACCCTCACGGCTTCGGGCCTCTGACGCAGGTATTTGCGGATGTCCCTCCGCCGGGTCGGGACGATCGCCGAAATGCGTCTTGCGCTCGACTCGGCCCGGGCGATCGGTGCAAGCGTCGGCCTGGTGCCGACGATGGGTGCCCTCCACGAGGGACATGCATCGCTGATCCGGGCCGCTGCGGCCGACAACGACGTGGTCGTCACGACGGTGTTCGTGAACCCGCTCCAGTTCGCGCCGACCGACGATCTCGCGGCGTACCCGCGGGACCTGGAGCGGGATGCGGACATTGCCTTCGCGGCCGGTGCAACCCACTTGTTCGCGCCTCTCGTGCCCGAGATGTACCCGTTCGGCGCCGATCATGTGCTGTCGAACGTTTCCGTGCGCGAAATCACCGGTGTGCTCGACGGACTGCACCGGCCCGGCCACTTCGACGGTGTTGCGACGGTGGTGGCGAAGCTGTTCGCGATTGCCGGAACGTGTCGGGCCTACTTCGGGGAGAAGGACTTCCAGCAACTCGCTGTCGTGCGCCGTATGGCCGCCGACCTGTCGTTCCCGGTCGAGGTGATCGGCTGCCCGATCGTGCGTGAGCCGCACGGGCTGGCGATGTCGAGCCGGAACGCCTACCTCAGCGGCGAACTGCGCGAGCGCGCCGGCGTGTTGTACCGGTCGCTGATCGCGGGCCGGTCGGCGCTAGTCAGCGGCGAGTGCAACCCGCGTGTCGTATGCGCGCACATGAATGCGGTGCTGGCCACGGAGCCGTCAGTAATCGTTGACTACGCAACCGTCGTGGACAGCACCACGCTGCGGGATCTCGATGTTCTGGTCGGCGAAGTACGGCTTTTGGTGGCGGCGCGGGTCGGGCCGGCGCGGTTGATCGACAACCTCGGCGTGCTTGTCGGCATTTGAACTCCGACGGATTCGGGCCGAAGCGTGGTCAGCCCGACAGGTGATCGAGCGCGATCGCCGCATAGAGGGCGATGCCGGTCGTCATCGCCGTCTCGTCGAAGCGCACGCGGTTCGAGTGGTTCGGCGGGGCGGTGAACGGGTTGATCCCGTGCGGCGTCGCCCCGAGGAACGCCATCGCGCCGGGGACCTTCTGCAACACGTAGCTGAAGTCCTCCGAACCCATGACCGGGTTTGGCATCGGTCGTACGACCTCGCCGCCCAGAAGTCCTCCGGCGACGCGCAGCACCTCGGCCGCGACGTGGTCGTCATTGATCGTAACTGGGAACCCGTTGATGATCTCCACGGTGACCTCGGCCTCATGGGCAGATGCGACCCCTTCGGCGACGCGTTGGACGCCCGAGTGGATCTTCGCCCGTGTGGCCTCGGATATGGCACGGATGGTGCCCTCGATCTCGGCCGTCTCCGGGATGACGTTGTTCGTCGTGCCGGCCGTGATTCGCCCGACGGTGACGATGCCCGGGTCGAAGACGTCGATGCGGCGCGTGATCATCGTCTGGAGCGCCTGGACGATCTCGCATGCGATCGGGATCGGGTCGAGTGCGTAGTGCGGAGCTGATGCGTGCCCGCCGCGGCCCTTCACGGTGATCAGCATCCGATCCGCCGACGCCATCAGGGAGCCAGCCTTGAGGGCGACGAACCCTGTGGGCGCGTTCGTCGTGACGTGGATGGCGAAGGCTCGATCGACCGAACCGACGCCGTCGAGAAGGCCGTCTTCGAGCATGAACCTGGCACCGTGGTGGCCTTCTTCGCCGGGCTGGAACATCAGCAGCACGCGGCCGTGGAGTTCCCTTCGGCGGTCGTGGAGCAGCTTCGCCGCACCGGCCAGCATCGACACATGGAGGTCGTGGCCACAAGCGTGCATCGTGTCGGGGTCGTCGGAAGGGAAGTCGACGTTGGTGTCCTCGTGCAGCGGAAGCGCGTCCATGTCGGCACGCAGCAGGATCGTCGGGCCGTCGTGGTCGCCGTCGATCGTCGCCGTCGATCGTGGCCGTCACGCTTGTGGTCGTCGACCCGCGGCGGGTGTCGAGAGCGAGCGGCGCGAGCGCGTCCAGGAGGCGTTCCTGGGTCCGTGGAAGCTGCAGGCCGAGCTCGGGATTGCGGTGGAGGTGGCGGCGCAGCGCTGTCGCCTCGCCGAGAAGCCCCTCCGCCTCGGCGAGGAGCGTGGAGTCGATCGAGTCGCGCATGTGCGGACGGTACTGGGAAGGACCGGTCGCGTGCTCGGCAAACGGTGACAGCGGTTGGCTGATGACCCGAGGTGGCGTGGCCTCGGTTCACTACGCTGGCGGGAAAGTCGATTGATGCTGGGGCAGACATGGACGAAGTGCGAAAACGGCCCAAAGGTGATCCTGATACCGGGCACCAGCACCGGGATCGGTCTCTATGCTGCGGTCGAGCTCGCATCTCGCGGCGAACGCGTCTTCGCTTCGATGCGCGACCTGACCCGATCCGAGGCGCTGTTGCACGCCGCCGGAGAAGCGGGTGTCAGCGTTGAACCATTGGCCCTTGACGTGACCTCGGAAGCGTCTGTTCGAGACGCCGTCGCCCGGGATCGGTGAGAGAACGGCGATGGTCCGCTCGTTCCAGGACGGTGTCGCCGCATTCGGCCAGCACGATGACGCGGACGCCTACGCGCGAGTCGAGGCCACCGCCCGATCCTTTGCTGCGGTGCTCGACGCAAACATGCCGGAGGCCGGGCCCGCAGCGATGATCATCGCCGATGCCTGCACCGTCTCGGACCCTGGGGTGCGCCATCCGCTTGCCGCACAGGCGTCGATCGACAGTGCACATGCGATTGACGACGACGACTTCCTTCGGCTCTGCGCCTACGAGGATGTGCAGGGCATCGTCAAGAAGTACGGCACGGCACCCTCGTGGCTGGTTGGCAGTTGAACCGCTTTCGACCCGTCGATCCCGAATGACCGTCGATCCCGAATGACCGCCGGTACCGGTCCCCGCTCGTCGTAGCGTCCGCCCATGGAGCCTTACTGCGCCGTGATCTTCAGCTCGACGCGCGATGTGCCGGCTTCCCCGCACGAAGATGGTGACGACGGCTACGACGCGATGGCGGATCGGATGGAGGCCCTCGCTGCTCTGCAGCCCGGGTACCGCGGCATCGAGAGCGCTCGCGGCACCGACGGCTTCGGGATCACGGTGTCCTACTGGACCGACGAGGCCTCGGCGCAGGCGTGGAAGCGCAACGTCGAGCATCTGGAGGCACAGCGCCTCGGCCGCGAGCAGTGGTACGCCAGTTGGGCGATCCGGGTGGCAATGGTTACTCGGGAGTACACGTCGGGCGAGTACTGGCGATCGGTAAATGGGTAGATGACCCAGACCGCCTCCGCGAGGCCGCGATGCGGTCACGAGCGCGTTTGCGGCGGTTCGGGGTCGATGCGGCAGCCGGCGGTGGTTCGAACAGCCTCCGGGTTGATCCGGTCCGGGTATGGCGGACGACCCATCTATTCGAAGAGGGCGTGGATCCCTCGGAGTGACGTTTCCGTTGACCGACAGTTCCCCGGTCGGATGGCGGGCGGGCGCGGCGGATGCGGGGCG
>JAYUDQ010000653.1:0-3630 GCA_043739745.1 Acidimicrobiia bacterium
GGGCAACGGTCCACGAAAGCGACGAGGGCACCATTCATCCGCAGCACGACCCACGGCTGGCCGAGGAGCCAGACCTGGTGTGGACCCGTGCCTACTTCATCGGCGTGCGCGACACAGTGCCATGCCGCACGTAGCCCCGGGGTCTCGTTGTCGAGCAGCATCGCTATTTCACGAACCTTCCGGTCGGAGATCGCCGGCGGCAGCGGTGATGCGCCGGGCCAGGGCCCGTCGGTTGTCGGCGTCGAGCCAGCTGCTCTCGACGCCGTCATGCGCGATCGCGACGAGATCGTCCCAGCTGTAGTCATAGGCGGCGGCCACATTGGCGTACTCCTGGGTGAGGTCGAGGTCGGTCAGGCCGGGATCGTCGGTGTTGAGCGTGGCCAGCAGCCCTGTCGCCCGCATCCGGGGGAAGACGTGCTCGGCCAGTGAGGCACAGACGTCCGGGTTTATGCGGACGTTCGCGTTCGGGCAGACGGTGAGCGGGATGCGGGCGTCGACGAAGCGCGCAACGAGCTCGGGGTCGCCGAAGATCGAGATGCCGTGATCGATGCGCTCGCACCCGAGCACGTCGACTGCGGTCGCGATCGCCGACGCGGGCGAGTTCTCTCCCTGATGGGCAGTGCGGCGCAGGCCGGCACGGGCGGCAATCGCATACGCCGGCTTGAACGTCGCCGGGTCGATGCCGAGCTCGGTGGAGTCCATGCCGACGCCGACGACACGCGCGGTCCCGGGACGCGCAGTTCGCCGAAGCTCGAGGAGAGCCTCTGCCTGCTCGACCGCCGCCGTGGGCCCGTAGGCGCGGTCGAAGTCGAGGATCAGCGTGCAGGTCGCGGCGGTCTCGCGCTCGGCCCGCGACAGGCCGCGGTCGAGGGCGGCGATGATGGTGCCGAGATCCTGGCCCGCGGCGAGGTGGCGGGCCGGCGTGAAGAAGGCCTCGCGATGCGCGAGGCCGTGGTCGGCGCCGTCGACGAGGCTCTCGTAGGCCAGCTGCTCCCAGTCGTCGGGCTCGCAGAGGACCGACTGCACGAGCCAGAAGACCTCGAGGAAGCCGGTCAGATTCTCGTAGGTGTACAGATCATTCGGGTCGGTCGCCGGCAACGCGATGCCGTTGCGGTTCGCAAGAGCAGCCACCGTCGATGCACGCATCGTCCCTTCGATGTGGCAGTGCAGTTCGACCTTCGGAAGCGCGCGTACTGCCTCGCGCATGGCTGCGGTGATCACCGCGCCGCCATCGCGTCGGCAACCGTCACATTGCCAGGAGCGTCGGCGACGCCCCATCCGAGCAGTGCCCCGAACGCGTCGGGGTCATCGGCCGCTTTCGCCAGATCACGCAGGAAGCGGCGGTACTCGATCGACACCAGGTCCGTACGTACGCTTATCTCGGCCGCAGGGTCGAGGGAAAGCGCCGGCGGCACCTGGTTACAGACCACTGGTTCGTCCTCGGCAGTCACGCGGTCCTGGAACGTGAGGTGGTCGCGGTCGTCTTCGTCGAGTGCGTCGTTGCGGGCGACGAACCAGAAGCAGCGGGTCTCCGACATCGTCAACGGCGAGGCCGTCATCCAGAGGATACGACGAGCGCCGGTGCGCTGGAGGAACTCGATCTGCACGGTCAGCGGCATCGGCATCGTGTAGCGCTGCAAGCCGAAGAGGGCGCGGCCGTCGGGGTCCATGTCGGGCGACTCGTAGCCGAACACGAGCGCACCGTCCGCTCGTCGTACTTCAGGGACGAGCGGCACCGGCTGATCGCGACGTCCGAGGGTTCCGTCGTGCACCCAGGCGAAGTGCGCGAGATCGACGAAGTTCTCGACGCGGCGAAGGCCCCCGACCGGCCATTGGTACGGAGTCGCGGCCAGCACCCGCAGCTCGGGATCGGGCGTCACCGCGTCGGTCCAGGCCGCGCAGGGCGGGATACGGGTGGCGGCGTGCGGTTCGAGGCGCACCCACACCAGTCCGTACGCGATCGCCCCTTCAAAGGAGCTCACGCAGGCGCGACCGGGAATCGGCCCGTCCGGCATCGACGGGATCTCCGTGCAGCGGCCTTCTGAGGAGAAACGCCAGCCGTGGTAGGCGCACCGGATCGAGTCGTACTCGACGGTGCCCTGCGAGAGTCGGGTGGATCGGTGCGGGCAACGGTCGAGAAGGGCGATCACCCTGCCTGCGGGCGTGATCGCGACGGCGAGCTCAGTGCCGAGGAGCGTGACCGCGAGCGGTTTCGGCGCCAGCGTGATCTCCGTCATCGTGGCAACGGGGTGCCAGAACCGGCGAAGGACTCGCTCGAGGTCAACGTCTATTGCGGGACGGTCGTCTGTGCGCATATGAAAGTCCGCGGCGGGGATCACCAGTCGGTGTCGTCGAGAACCGGGCCCCAGGTCTTGCCGACGGTGGCGAAGCTCGGCAGCGGAGCGGTGGGGTACCACGTGCCGGCCCGCACGCACCCGACCGGGGTAAGCGCCTTGTCGGTGGTGAGCGTCTCATGCCCGTCGCTGAGCGCGATGTCGCCTTCGATGACGCGGAGCACGCTGATCTCGGCGGGGCGGCCGACGCCAAGCGCGCCGAGTGTTTCGCTGAGGCCGATGATGCGGGCCGGGTTCGCGGTGGCCATGGCGATCACGTCGTAGAGGTCGACGCCCAGGGCCAGGACCTTCGACATCGTCTCGGCCAGCGTGAACACCGGCCCGTTGATGTTGAAGACGTTGAGGTCGGTCGAGATCGTGTCGGGCAGGTAACCCTGGTCGAGCAGGCGGCGGGCCTCACGGAAGCGGAAGTCCGTACCGGAGTGCCCAAGGTCGAGGCGCACGCCGCGATCGACGGCATCGCGGAACTCGGGGATGGCCTTGCCGTCGGCCCCGAGCATTCCACCGGCACCCCGGAACGCGTGGGTGATGATGTCGTTGTGGCGGAGCCCGTTGAGGAGCGTCGGTGGTGTGATCACCGGTGTGTGAGGGAAGCGGCCGAGGTGCACCATGATCGGCTTGTCGGTCGCCGCCTTTGCCGCTTCGAGGAACGGCGACACCGATGGGTCGCCGACATGGCAGACCCGGACCTTCAGCCCGACGACCACCTCGGCGTTGCGTTCGAGTGAAGCAGCGAGCGAGTCACGATCGAGGTTGCGCAGGTCGTTGGCGATCTCCAGCTTGTGGCAGATGAAGTCGCGTGTGGCCAGATAGAGCTGGTTCGGGTCGAGGAAGGCGAGGACGCGGGTCTTCGTGTCCGGATGATCGATCACGGCCCGCCGGGCCAGGTCGAAGGTGGCGACGCCGCTGGTACCTCCGTCGATGAGCGTCGGCACGCCCATGCCAATTCCGACATCGTCGGCCGGCACGCAGAAATCGCCGAGCCCGGGGAAGACGTGGGCATGGAGGTCGATCAGACCGGGGACCACGAGCTGGCCGCCCACGTCGATGCGGTCGGCTTCCGCGTACTCGCTCCGAGCCGCAAGGTCGGACTCGATCGCCCTGATCACCCCGTTTTCGATGGCGACATCGGCGATGTGGTCGGTCTGGGAGACGGGGTCGATCACCCGTCCACCGGTCAGCAGCAGAATCACAGGCGAACTCTACCGGCGGTGTGTTTCGTAGGGTTTCGGACGTTTTGCGAAGCTTCTTCGGACCGGTCAGCGGTCAAGTGACC
>JAYUDQ010000654.1:0-3629 GCA_043739745.1 Acidimicrobiia bacterium
TTCCTGCCGCCGACGGGCATTCGCACGCTGGTACCGCTGCTCATCGTCGTGGCCGTGTTGTTCATCAAGGGTGCCTCGTTGCCGATTCGCGGCAGCATCATTCAACGCCGTCAGCCGCTGGCACTCCCGGCCCAGCGAGCCTGGGTGGGAGTTGTAATCGGGGGTGTCGCGGTGTTGATCCTCTCCAGCCGATTCACCGGCCAGTGGGAGGTGGCGCTCACCACCACCATCGTCACGGCAATGGTGATGCTGTCGTCAGTGGTCATCGTTGGTTTCCTCGGACAGATCTCGCTTGCCCAGACCGCGCTCGCCGGCGTCGCTGCCTTTACCGCCATCCGGTTGGCTTCCAACGGTTCGAAAAATGTGGGCGGCACGTTGCTGGCCGGCCCCGGTTGGCCCGCGCCGCTCGCGCTGCTGGTCGGTGTCCTGGTCGCTGTTGCCATTGGCGTGATCCTCGGCCTCCCCGCGCTGCGCATCCGCGGTGTGCAGTTGGCCATCGTGTCGATTGCTGCGGTCGATCCGATCAAGGAACTGATCCTCACCAACAAGAGCCTGATGACTGACAAGGCCACCTCTGCCATTCTCGTGCCACGCCCCAAGTGGTTCGGTTTCGACGCATCGGCCACGGATCCGAAAACCAACCTCACCGACTATTGGCACTTCACCGCGTTCGCCACCATTGCTCTCATCCTGATGGGCCTGGGTGTGGTCAACCTGCGCCGTGGCAGGGTGGGCCGCCGGTTCCTCGCGATACGCGCCAACGAGCGCGCCGCGGCTGCGGTGGGAATCAACGTCGCCCGAACGAAGCTGCTCGGCTTCGTCGTGGCCTCAGCACTCGCCGGGATGGCCGGCGTGTTCCAGGCCTACCGCCTCGGCTCAGTGCAGGCCACGAGCTACGACCTCTTCATAGGCCTCGGCATTCTCGCCGTTGCCTACCTCGGTGGCATCACTGGTGCGTACGGCGCGCTCATCGGCGGGCTGCTCGTTGCGGGCGGCCTCATTTCCCAGGTGCTCGGCAACCTGTCGGGTGCAGACTTCAAGACATACATGGCCCTGATCGGCGCCATCGGTCTCATTCTCACCGCAATCTTGAATCCGGAAGGCATCTCCACCGGCAACGCGCTGTTGTTCAAACACCTCTGGTCGAAACGGGGTCCGCGTGAGGCGACACCCGCACCCGCACCCGCCACGACAGGGGCAGCGTCGTGAGCCTGTTGCAGACCACCGATCTCACCGTCCGATTCGGTGGTGTTGTGGCCAACGACTCTGTCAACATCCGTGTCGAGGAAGGCCAAGTGGTCGGCCTCATCGGACCCAACGGTGCGGGCAAGACCACCTTCATCGATGCCATCACCGGGTATGTCGCATCCACGGGTGGCATCGAGCTCGACGGTGCCAATATTCGTGCGCTGAAACCACACCAGCGGGTGGCGAAGGGCCTGGTGCGCACCTTCCAGTCGCTCGAACTGTTCGAGGATCTCTCCGTTGAGGACAACCTGCTCGTGGCCGCTCAGCCAGCACGTTGGTACGACACCATCCTCGACATGCTCTACCTCAGCCGGGTGCCCGCCGCTGTGCGGCAACGAGTGGACGATGCCCTCGAGCTCGTCGGTCTCAGCGACGTCCGTTCGCAGAGCCCGTCCAACCTCTCCCAGGGCCAGCGCAAGCTCGTGGGCGTGGCCCGCGCACTGGCGGCCAAGCCGCGGCTCGTGTTGATGGACGAGCCCGCTGCCGGACTGGACACCGCCGAATCGTATGAGCTCGGCCAAAAGATGCGAACGCTGCCGGCGTCGGGCGTATCGGTGTTTCTCATCGACCATGACATGGGTCTCGTGCTCGGCATCTGCGACTACCTCTATGTGCTCGATTTCGGCAGCGTGATCGCCGAAGGCTCGCCTGTCGAGATCCGCAGCAACCCGAAAGTGATCCAGGCCTACCTCGGCGAATCTGCAGGAACCATCCGGGAAGCGGCGACGCAGGCCTTGGCGCAAACCGAGAACATCCAGCCATGAACGACGCAGTCATTCAATTTGAAGGCGTGTCGGCCGGGTACGCGGGTGTCCCCGTCGTGCGCAACCTCGACCTGCATGTCAATTCGGGCGAGGTGGTCGCACTGCTCGGTGCCAACGGCGCCGGCAAGACCACGACGCTGCTCACGATCTCCGGTCTCGTCCGTTGCCTCTCGGGCTCGGTGAAGGTACTCGGCCAACCGGTCAAGTTCGGCTCGCCACACGTGCTCGCCCGCCGCGGCCTCGCCCATGTGGCCGAGGACCGCTCGCTGTTCTTCCAGCTCACTGTTGCAGAGAACATCAAGCTCGGCTTGCGCGGTAGGCGCGCCCAGCAACGCGAGGGAGTGGAGCGAGCGCTCGACCTACTCCCCGCGTTGCGACCGTTGATGGAGCGCCGCGCCGGCCTGTTGTCGGGTGGTGAGCAGCAGATGCTCGCTGTGGCCCGCGCCCTGGTCGGCCATCCGAAAGTGCTGTTGGTCGACGAAATGAGCCTCGGCTTGGCGCCGATCATCGTCGAGCGCCTGCTGCCGATCGTGCGCCGGGTCGCCGACGAAACCGGTGCCGGTGTTCTCTTCGTCGAGCAACACATCCACATGGCCCTCGGCATCGCCGACCGTGCCTATGTGTTGAGCCACGGTGAGTGCGTGCTGCAAGGCACCGGCAGCGACCTCGCCGAGCGCCGCGATCTCCTCGAAGCGTCGTACCTCGGCGATTCGGCACTGTAGAAGGACTTCATATGAGCAGGGTCATTACGTCGTTCACCGGTGAGGTTGCCTTCGTGACAGGCGGCAGCGGAGGCATGGGCCGGGCCGTCAGCATCGCGTTTGCGGCGGCCGGAGCATCCGTCGTGCTGTGCGACGTGGCCGACGACACCGGTGAAGAGACCGTCTCGCTGGCCCGCGACACCGGCGGAACGGCAATATTCGTGCACGCCGATGTCGCCGACGCCGCGCAGGTCGAGGCCGCGGTCGGCGTCGCCGTCGAACAGTTCGGCCGTCTGGACTGCGCTGTCAACGCCGCGGCAATCGAAAACGAGTCCGTACCGCTCCACGAGTGCGACGACGCTTCGTTCGACCGGATGCAGGCTGTCAACGTTCGCGGTCTGTTCCTCAGCATGAAGGCCGAACTCCGAGCGATGTTGGCTGGTAGCCACGGCGGCGCCATCGTCAACATCGCGTCCACAAATTCGTTTCGGCCGCAACCAAACCAACCGGCGTACACGGCGTCCAAGCATGCAGTGCTCGGACTCACCCGCAGCGCAGCCGTCGACTATGCGCCCATGGGCATCCGCATCAACGCCATTTGCCCCGGCGGGATAGACACACCCATGCTTCGCGATGCCATGGCGCGCCGCGGTCGTGATCCGCAAGAAGTGGCCGGTCGTCTCAGCCTGTTGGGCCGATTCGGCCGTCCGGAGGAGATCGCCGCCGCTGCTCTGTGGTTGTGCTCGGAAGGATCGTCCTACACGCTCGGCCACGCCCTCTCCGTCGACGCCGGGTACCTGGCCCGCTGACGGCGCGCCCTCACAGGGACGTCCGCGCCAACTCGTAGGCCTGCCGGGTGGCGAACACGACGCGGCGGGGGGCGAAAGGATCGCCGAGCAGGTGCACCGACGGGTGC
>JAYUDQ010000655.1:0-3629 GCA_043739745.1 Acidimicrobiia bacterium
CGCGAGATGAGCACGAGGATGACAAGCACCGCCGCGCCGTAGCCCAGCAGCCGGTTGCGCTTCTTGTTGGCCGCCGCCTTCTTGGTCTGGGTCTCGATCTCTTCCAGCTTCTGTGCTCGAAGCTGGTCCTGACGCTGTCGTTTCTCGCTTGCCACGGGTTGCCACGCTACCGGGTCGACGGGGAGGTCCGGCGGTCTTCGGGAGACGCCACGTGCGAGCATGGTCGCAATGGCCGGTTTCGAGATCGTCGAGCGAGGCGGGAACCCCGACTTTCTCGACCTCCCATGGGGCCGGCCCCTCAAGGAGTGGACGACCGATCGCCTCGTCGACATCGCCCGCGGCGTGTCCAGCCACATCGTGCGATTCGTCGACTACAGCGGCGCCGTCTACGCCATCAAGGAGACCGAGGAGGCGGTCGCCCAGAGCGAGTACGACCTGCTGCGAGAACTGGCCGACCGCAACCTGCCGGTCGTCGAGGCCGTCGGGGTGGTCCGGCGCCGCAAGAGCGACGGCACGCCCGAACATCCGGTCGGTTCGGCCCTCGGCGGAGCACTGATCACCCGTCATCTGAGCTTCTCCATGCCGTACCGCTACCTGTTCCAGGGGCGATTCGTGCAGGACCTGCACGTGCGGTTCATCGACGCTCTGGCCGTGCTGCTCGTGCGTCTGCATCTCGAGGGCTTCTTCTGGGGCGACTGCTCGCTCTCGAACACCCTCTTCCGCCACGACGCCGGCGCGCTCAGCGCCTACCTCGTCGATGCGGAGACCGGCACGCTCACGAACGACCGCCTTTCCGATGGCCAGCGCGATCACGACCTGAGCCTCGCCACCGACAACGTAGGTGGCGAGCTCCTCGATCTCGAAGCGGCCGGACGCCTTCGGGAATCGCTCGATCCGGCCGAGGTCGGTGGCGAGATCCGCCGCCGCTACGACATCTTGTGGGCCGAGCTGAACCGCGAAGAGGTCGTCAAGATCGGCGACCGCCATGGCATGGCCGCGCGCACCCGGCGGCTGAACGAGATGGGCTTCGATGTCGAGGAGTTCCGGCTGCGGACGACAGAGGACGGACAACACGTCCGGGTCGTGCCCCGAGTTGTCGAGCTCGGCCATCATCGGCGTCGGCTACGGCAACTGACCGGTCTCGACGTCGACGAGAACCAGGCGCGGCGACTCCTGAACGACATCGACGAGCACCGCGCCGAGATGGTCTCCGAGCGGTCGGGGGCAAGGATCCCGGACGCGCTGGCCGCCTACGACTGGCTGACCAACGTGTACGAACCGACGCTGGCCGCCATTCCCGAGAGCATGCGCCTGCGGATCGCCGATGCGGAGGCCTTTCACCAGATCCTCGAGCACCGGTGGTACCTGTCGGAGACGGAGGGTCACGATGTCGGCCTGCCGACCGCGGCGCAGCACTACGTCGACGACGTCCTGCGTTTCACCCCGCAGCAGCAGACGCTCCTGCCGCTGGACGCGGACGAGACGCTCGACCTCGCTTCGCTGATGCCGCGCGATCCCACCTGAGGCGTCGACCCGACGAAGTGTGTCAGTTCACGACGCTGACGACGACCGGCTCGTCGGGGTCGACGCAGCGCGGTGTCGGTCGGGTCAGCAGCACACCAGCGGTCGCGAGCCCGAGTCCGAGCCCGAGGGTGACGGCGATGCACCACCGAGCGATGCCCACCGAGAACGCGAACGCGATGCTGGTGCGGCTCAGGACGGAGAAGTCGGCCAGCCCGCCGACGACGAACATGAGGCCCGCTGCGAACGTGACCAGGTACAGCGCGTCGTCGCGACGTCGCAGCAAGAGCACCGTGGCCGTTGCGGCCAGCACCCACGCCGCGATCGACACGTACCCGACCGAAAACAGTCGACCGAACCCCGAAGCGGTCGAGCCCTCGATCCCGAACGCGATACCGAACAGGTGCAGTGCGTCCGCGACCACGAGCACGACCACGGCAGGGATGACGACGAGGCATGCCCGTCGGACTCCGGAAGCGCTCCGACGGGCCCAAAGCGCGAAGCCGATGAGCGCAGCGGCGAGCACTGCTGCCGCGCCGAGGAACGATGTCGGGCTCGGCCCGGGGACCCAGAACAGTGTGCCGCTGACGTGGTGCCCAAGGCTTCCCTGCGTGAGTGGCACGTCCCAGTCCTGGATGAGCTGTCGCTGGTTCGTCTTTCCGGCCACCTGGGGCGGCGCGGATGACGACATCCAATGGATGCGGTGGTCGTGCCAGCGGGCCACAGGCTCGGTCGCTATCAGCTTCCACTGCGGCGGCCCGTCGGGCTTGAGGCCGTCAGGGATCGTTGTGCTGCCGAGGCGGGAGCGGTTGAGGTAGACGGCGTTCGACTGCTGGTTCTCCTCGACCCCCTTCGGCCCGACCCGCAAGTAGGGGTGCCCGTCGTAGTCGGGGACGAGGACGTCGTCGCCCGAGCGCCAACGCAGTTCGAGACGGCTCCCGGCTTCGATCACCCGGACCGAGAACGCGGTGGTCCTGGGCGAGACGGCGGTGATGCTCGACACGTAGTTCGAGGCCGGGCTGTTGGATGCGCTGTGAGCCGAGGCCGGGCGGGCCGGCAGCAGGGCACCGCACGTTGCCATGACGACGAGCGCCACAATGCGCCACCACGCGCCGAATCGGAGCGTGCGCCGCCCGTCCGTCATCCGCCGGCGGCTTCGGCGCGGCGATGCGCCTGCATCAGCGCGTCGCGGGCCCGAGCCACACGCGAGCGGATCGTACCGACCGGAACGCCGCATACGACCGCTGCCTCCTCGTAGGAAAGCCCGATCATCTGCGTGAGGACGAACGCTTCGCGACGTTCGGCCGACAAGTCGTCGAGCAGTGCAGCGGTTGCATGTCCTCCTCCGTCGTCACCGGTGGCCGGATGGTTCCGGAGATCGTGCGGATCCGTGGAAGTCACCACTCGCAGCCGTCTCCGGCGTGCCCCACGCCGCACATGGTCGGCCACGGTGTTGCGGGCGATGCCGAGCAGCCATGTCCGGGCTTCGGAATCGCCGCGGAAACGACCGATCGACCGCCATGCCCGCAGGAACGTCTCCTGCGTGAGGTCGGCCGCCTCGTTCACCGATGCGACGCGGGCACAGAATCGGTAGACGTCGGCCTGCCCGGCCCGGATGAACGCGTCGAGGGCCCGTTGGTCGCCGTCGCGGGCGGCGAGGGCGAGTCGAGTCAGCGCGTCCACGACGCCACGGTACCGTCGCCTGCCGGCTGCCACGTCAGGGACATGCGGCATCGGCGCCCGGGACCGTGAGCGTCCTCATCGCACGGCGGACCTCCACGAGAAATGCGGGGACATGCTGCTGCAGCCCCACGATGGACAAGGTGCCGAGGTCCCGCTCGATGAACCCCTTCGCCTCACGGAAGCGCGCACCCTGCGGCCGGTCCTTTGCGTCGAGCCTTGCGGCCAGCATGTGGGCGTCGGTGTGCACGTCGTCCCAGAAGATGTTGAACGCCTGGCTGGCGGAGCCGGTGTCGATCGCCGACTGCATCCGGCACGCTGCCGGGAGAACGGCCCCGAGGGCATGCTTCTCCAACGAGCTCGAGTTGTCGCCGCCACGCATCCGTGAGACCGCCAGCACGCCAACCCCACCGACGATGAGGACGATG
>JAYUDQ010000656.1:0-3626 GCA_043739745.1 Acidimicrobiia bacterium
TCGCTGCAGCCGGCGCTGCCCGACTACAAGGCCGACTGTCTCGCCAGCCGGGTGCCTCCGGGTGAGGGCGAGTTCGACGCGGTTGGCTTCGTGTGCACGCTCGTCGACATGGGAGTGACTGCGCCGATCTCGTTGGAGGTCTGCTCCACCGAACTGTGGGCGGCTCCGGTCAACGACGCCGCGCAGCGGTCGGCCGATGCCATGCGCAGTGTGCTGGCCCGCGCAGGTGCAGCGCGTTGATGCGGTTATGAGCCTGCCCACATTTTCGGGGATCGGTCATGTGCCGGTGGAGGGCTGCCTCAACTTTCGTGACGCCGGCGGATGCGAGGTGGAGCGGGGACCGCGCATGCGCAGCGGACTGCTCTACCGCGCCGACGATCCCGTCCGGCTCACGCCCGTCGGGCGGGTGACGGTCGAATCGCTCGATCTCGCGGCCGTCATCGACCTGCGCCAGCATGCCCAGTGCGTTCGCAGCCCAGGCTTCGTCGACCCAAAGCGCACGTTCCACCGGCCACTCGTCGATCGTGTGGTCGACATCGACAATCCGCCCAAGCTCGACGAGCCGGGCGACCTCGCCGACATCTATGAGGGGATGATCCTGAGCAGCCGCACGCAGATCGCCGAGGTGCTCGACATCATCGCCGAGCACCTCGATGCTGGACCGGTGCTCGTGCACTGCGCCTACGGCAAGGATCGCACGGGCATCATCGTCGCCCTCGTCCAGGCTGCGCTGGGCATGCCGGCCGACGTGCTGGCGCGCGAGTATGGGCGATCGGACGAGCCGGTGCGACGCCGTTACCAATGGATGATCGACGAACCCCTGGCCGACGATCCGCCGGTGCGGAAAGTGCCCGCGTACCTGTTCACAGCACCTGCCGCTGCAATGGCCGAACTGGCGCGGCGAGCCGTCGAGAGTCATGGCTCGTTGGCCGATTGGGTCGCCAGCCTCCCCGTGGCCGCGTCGACGATCGATCGGCTGAGAGCGGGGCTGGTCGCCGACTGAGGGCGCCGCGTTCTGAGGTCAGCTCAGTGAGCCCGCGTCCACAGCAAGCGTGCTGCCAGTCATGAACGCGGCGAGATCGCTGCATGCGAACACCACAACACGGGCGATGTCGTCGGGGACTCCCATTCGGCCCAACAGGTTCGCAGCGATGCGCTGATCGATGTCGAGGCCGGCTGATCTCAGCGGCGCAAGTTGTGCCTGCACGCCCGGAGTGTTGATCACAGTGGGCGCCACGCCCAAGACGCGGATGTCGAGGGGGCCGAACTCGAGGGCAAGTGCCTTGGTGATCCCGACGACAGCGTGCTTCGAGGTGACGTAGGCGCTGATGCCCACGCTGGCCTTGAACCCGGCGGTCGATACGAGGTTCACGATTACCCCGCCGTGAGTCATCCGCCGTGCGGCCTCACGTGCTCCTGCGAAGGTACCCCGAGTGTTGACGGTGAGCATGCGGTCGATGAATTCGTCAGCGACGTCGATCGCCGGGCCGGTCGTCGGGAAGATCCCGGCATTGTTGACCCAGATTTCCAACCCGCCCAGCTCGGCGATTGCGCGATCGGCCGCGGCAGCGAGGGTGGTGGTGTCGGCGACGTCGAGGTGACATCCGATGACACGACGGCCAGTCGCAGCAGCGACATCGCTGGCGAGGGCGGCGGCGCGGGCGGCGTCGATGTCGCCGGCGATCACGTCGGCACCCGCCTCGGCGAGCCGGCGAACGATCTGGGCACCGAGTCCGCTGGCGCCTCCCGTGACCACGGCACGGCGGCCCGAGAGCGAGAACAGATCGAAAAGAGAACGAGAGGAATGGTCGGGGATCGGCACTCCGTAACTATAGATCACGTCAAGTATGATCGACTTTGTGAACGTTCTGGTGCTGGGTGGTTCCGTCTTTGTCGGCAAGCATCTGGTCGATCAACTCGTCGAAGCCGGGCACGAGGTGGCGGTGCTGAACCGCGGGGTCACGCCGACCGAACTGCCCAAGGGTGTCACACGGCTGGTTGCGGATCGAACCGATCTCGGTCAACTGCGTGCTGCAATGGCTGGACGCGATTGGGACGCGGTGTTCGACGTGTCAGGCTTCGTCATGGCCGCCGGTGGCTCTGACATCGATGGGCTTCTCGATCTTCTCGATGGACATGTCGGCAGCTACGTGTACACCAGTTCGATCATGGCGTACGACCAGTCGCGCGTTGGCGTGTTCCCGTGGACGGAGGACCTGCCGACGAATGCCGACGGGCCAACTGGTTACGGAGGCTTCAAGGCGATGTCGGAGGCGGCGATGCTGTCTCGTCACGCTGAGAACGGCTTCCCGGCCTCGGTGGTCCGGCCTGCGGCGATCTACGGACCGGACAACAACATCTTCGACATGGAGACGCCCATGTTCTTGCGTCTGTTGCAGGGGCGGCCGATCCTGGTGCCGCACGGCGGGCTGGTGGTCGGGTCGTACGGCCACGTCGACGACCTCTGCGCGGCGATGATCAACATCTCCCGACATCCGGCCGCAGCGGGCGAGGTGTTCAACATCACGGGAGAATCACTCGACGTGAACCGCTACATCGCGGTGCTCGCCGATGTCGTCGGCGCCGAACCGAACATCGTGGCCGTCCCCGACGAGAGACTCGCCGAGCTGGCGGCTCCCGACGCGGTGCCCCTGTACGGCCACCTCTTCAAGGTTCGCCACCACGCCATGCTGAGCATCGAGAAGGCGCAACGGCGGGTCGGATACACCTACCGCGACGCGCACTCCGGTCACAGGCATACCTACGACTGGTTTTGTCAACAGGGTTGGGATCGCCTCGACGGTTCGCTCGTCGACCCGATGTGGAAGGCGTCCTGGGATTTCGAAGCGGAAGCCGCGTTCGCCGAATCGATCCGCCGTGGCTGAAGCAACCGATGCCCAACTGTGGCGAGGCGTCGAGGTCACGGTGCGCGATGTACTCCTGCCGGCGATCACTGACGAGTGGGCCCGTGCCGCGGCCGTTCAACTCGTGGGCCTGGCGCGCTATGCAGCGCGCCGCCCGCCAGATCCAACGGCGGCGCGCGTGGTTGAACTGGCCAACGTACTCGACCACCTGCACGCCAACGAGTTGGTCGCGGCTGCATGGAACGGCGAACGATCCGATCCCCTCGGCGTGTTCTGCGCCGTCGGCCGAGTGCTCGCGTCTGCGGTCGATCTCGATGGTCCCGACGCGGATCAGGTCCGGGCGGAACTACGAACAGTGGTGGTGCGTCACCTCGACGACGACCTGGCGGTCACGGGACCATTGGTCGACGCGTTCAGGGGGAACCTCGATGCTTGAGGCGCTGCATGCCTGGCTGGCGCAGCAACGCGGCTCGGACGCGGCGATCACCGAGTTGCGACGAATCGCCACAGGGAACTCGCGCGCGATGTGGTTCGTCGAACTCTCCGACGGCCAGCGATATGTGGTGAGAGTCGAGCAGGGTGGTGTGTTCGGAACGTCAAGCGCGGAGGAGTACCGGTTCATGCTCGCCGCGGCACAGTTGGGCTGCCCGGCCGCGCAGGTCCGATGGCTCGAGCCGACCGGCGCCGTGATCGGGCAGCCGTTCTTCGTCATGGATTTCGTGTCCAGCACGGCGACTGGCCGCGACGACCGCACGCTGGCGC
>JAYUDQ010000657.1:0-3621 GCA_043739745.1 Acidimicrobiia bacterium
CCCACTCGACAACGTTCGCATCGAACCCCGTCCGTTCCAGCGTCCGCGCTTCCCGATCTGGATCGGCGGCGGTGTCGGCTTCAACTCGGTCGACCTGGCCGCACGGTTCGGACTTCACCTGATGCTGCCCGGCGTGTTCGGCACGGTGAAGACGTTCATCCCCGCTGCGGCCCGCTTCCGTGAGCAGTGGGAGCTCCACGGCCACATGGGCACACCTCGGATCGGCAACGTCTTCCATACGCATGTCGCCCGCACCTCACAGGAGGCCCATGCCCGCTGGGCACCGCACTACCGGGCCTACCTCGACTTCGTGGACTCGATCTGGGACGGCGAGGGCCTGTTCGACGGCAACGGGCGGGCCGGGCTCACCTTCGACGTCGAGAAGCTCATGCGTACAACCGCGATCTGCGGCAGCCCGGCGGAGGTGGTGGATCGGCTCAGCAAGGCGCGGAACGCCCTCGGTCTCGACCTCGCGGCGTTGTCGATGGACCTCGGCGGGCTCCCCGAAGCAATGCTCTTCGAGGCCATCGATCTCATCGGCACCGAGGTCATCCCGCAGCTCGCGCTGGTGCCGACCGGGGCCTCGGCCCCATGATGAACGCACCGAACACCGCACAGACCAACACCCGCAACGCCGACACCAAAAGGACTGGTTGAGATGCCCGGATTCCATCACATCGCCTACGCCTGCAAAGACATCGAGGAGACCACCCGCTTCTATGAGGCGCTCGGCTTCCCGCTCCTCTACACCGAGGTCTCCCCGCACCCCAGCGGCGGGTTCCTCCGTCACATCTTCTTCGACATCGGCGGCCAGGGGAACCTCGCGTTCTTCGACGTGCACGGTGTCGGCGAGAAGCCGGATTGGGACAGCGCCATCTCGACTGGCGTGGGCCTCCCCGTGTGGGTGAACCACATCGCCTTCGACGCCACGGTGGAGCGCCAGGAAGAGGCCCGGGGGATCATGGATGGCAAGGGCATCAAACCCCTCATGGAGATCGATCACGGGTGGTGCCATTCCCTCTACTACACCGATCCCAACGGCATCATGATCGAGTTCTGCCGTGACACGCCCGGTTTCAAGGCCAACCCCGAAAAGGCTCACGAGCTCCTCACCGCCGTCCCTGTGGGCGGCGAGCGCCTCGGCCGCAAGGACTGACAACCTCCGGACCGTGCCGAAGGGCGATGCTGACGGTCGGGTGATGCCGGTATGCTGAGTGGTATGCAGACCACCCAGATCGCCGTCCGCATCCCAGACGATCTCCTCGCCCACCTCGACGACCGCATCCCCGGGCAGTTCGCAAACCGTGCCGACGCAGTTCGCGCTGCCATCCTCGCCCTCGTCGAGAGCGAGACACCCCAGGACCGCGAGGACCGGCACCGAAAGGGCTGGATCGCGCATCCCTTCACCGCCGCCGAGGAGCGATCGATGCGGCGTGATGCGGAGTCGCTTATTGCCGAAGAACCATGGTGAAGCCCCGGGTTCGGCAACACTCCAGCCCCCGTCACGGCGAGGTGTGGTGGCTCGAAGATCCCGACATCGGCCGCCGTCCGGCGCTCGTCCTCACCCGCGACTCGGTGATCGATGTGCTGACCGGCCTCTTGATCGCACCGGTGACGCGCACCGTTCGGGGCATACCGAGCGAGGTCGCGCTCGATGTCGACGACGGGATGCCAGAGCGAGCCGTCGTCAGCCTCGACAACCTCCGGACCGTACCGAAGGCAATGCTCACGGGGCGCGTGACCGATCTGTCGGTCGTCAAGCGTCAGCAGGTGTGCGATGCCCTCCGATTCGCCGTCGACTGCTGACGTCCGGGCACCCGCGGGTAGGTTCGGGCCATGAAGATTCGGATCGGCTACGGCCTCGGCACTCAGGGCATGCCGGGCGACGGCGAGGCGTATGCCCGCTTCATCGACGACCTCGAGCGGCTCCAGTTCGACTCGGTGTGGTTCAGCGAGCGCATCAACGGGAACGCCCCCGATCCGGGATCGGCGATGTCGTTCGCCGCCGGCCGCACGAAGAAGCTCAAAGTCGGCATGAGCGTGATGGTGCTGCCGGGCCGCAACCCCGTCCTCGTGGCGAAGGAGATGGCCTCGATCGACCTGCTCTCGAACGGTCGGCTGCTACCGGCCTTCGGCCTCGGTGCACCCGACCCGCGCGAGCACTCCGGCTTCGGCGTCGACCGCAAGGAACGGGCCCCGATGTTCAACGAGGCGCTCGGGCTGATGCGCCGACTCTGGGCCGAGGACGAGGTGGATCATACGGGTACGTACTATTCGTGCAAAGGCATCTCGCTGCGGCCGAAACCGAAGAAACCGCTCGAGGTCTGGCTCGGCGGCATCGCGCCGAGTGAACTGCGCCGGGTCGGGCGGCTCGCCGACGGCTGGCTTCCGAGCTTCATCACCAGCGACGAGGCACTCGGCGCCCGCAAGACCGTGCAGGAGGCCGCAACCGAAGCCGGGCGCGAGATCGACCCCGAGCACTTCGGTGCGCTGATCGTGTATTCGTCGGGCGCTCCGCTGGGCGGCGCGTTCATCGATCGCATCCGGGCCCGCCGCCCCGACGTCGACCCGGGGGATCTGTTCCCGGTGGGCATGGACGCCACACGAGCGATGGTCGAGCGCTTCGTCGAGGCCGGCTACTCGAAGTTCGTGATGCTGCCGGCGGTACCCGTGGCCGACATGACCGACGAGCTCGAGCTGGTCGCGCAGGAGCTGCTGCCGTTGGAGAATTGATGCCACGGAGCCATCACCGCTCCGTACAGCGAGGTCACCGCCGCTCGTGAAATTCGGACGGGCGCTACCGTCCTGGTCTACGGGCTCAACCCCGATGCAGCCGCGAACGCCCGTACTGAGCGGACCTTCGGCGCCTCGACTCGCTGCTCAGCTGTCGGGCGCGTCGTAGCCAGCACCTGTCGAGACGGCACGCAAAACGGACGCGCGACTCGGCCGCAACCGGGCCCGCAGCGCCTAACGACGGACGACCGGGTCAGGCGGGTGCCGGGCACACACCACTAACTAACACTCAACGGCTATCACACCGAAGCGGTCACTCCGATCGGGATTGTCCTACTGTCCTCGTCATCGCGTCGCTGGAATCGGTGGGTGGGACGTTCGGTGGAAGGCTCGTGTACCGGCTACGGGTTCAACGTCGAAATGGCCGGCGATCCTCCGGTCTGGCACAAGTCCGAGACCGACGTGTTCCCAGGGCAGTCTGACAAGACGGAGGTGTCGTCATGACCAAGCTGCACCGCCTATTCGACGAGCAGGGTCAGAGCCCGTGGCTCGACAGCCTGACTCGCATGTCTCTCCACGATGGCACCCTGGCCCGTTTCGTGGATCAAGGCATCCGCGGGGTCACGGCCAACCCAACCATTTTCGCCAAGGCCATCGAAGCGTCCGACGCCTACGATGACCAGTTCGCGGCGTTGACTGCTGGCGGCAGATCGGTAGTCGACGCGTATTGGGATCTGGTGATCGACGATTTGCGTCAAGCTCTTGCGATACTGCGACCGGTGTTCGATGTCAGCGGCGGTCTCGACGGGTTCGTGTCGATCGAAGTCGCGCCTGAGTTGGCTCGTGACACCGCCGGCACCGTGAGCGCCGCCTACCTGGCGGTCCTCG
>JAYUDQ010000658.1:0-3611 GCA_043739745.1 Acidimicrobiia bacterium
GGTGACCTGACGCTCCTGCATCACTTCGAGCAAAGCGCTCTGCACCTTGGCCGGGGCCCGGTTGATCTCATCGGCCAGCAGGAGGTTGGTGAACACCGGGCCCATCGAGGTCTGGAACTCGCCGAGCTTCTGGTTGTAGATGCGGGTACCGATGAGGTCGGCGGGTACCAGGTCCGGGGTGAACTGGATGCGCTGGAACTGGCCGCCGATCGACTGCGAAAGCGTCTTGATGGCCATCGTCTTGGCCAGGCCCGGCACACCTTCGACGAGCACATGGCCACGCGACAGCAGCGCCACGAGCAGGCGCTCGACCAGGTTGTCCTGGCCGACGATCACCTTCTTCACCTCGTACGCAACCTGCTCGAGGGGCCGATCGCTACGGAAGTTCGGCGCGGGGTCCATAGGCGTCCTTACGGGTTGTGACGGGTCGGGGCGAGGCATTTGGGCTTCATTTGGGGCTTCATTTGGGACTTCATTTGGGGCTTCATTGGGGCGGGCCACCTGCAGCGCCACCGGCCGTGCCGATGGGGACCGCGAAGCCGATGCCGACGAAGTATCCCTGCTCGGACGGGTTGGCGAGACCGGTCACGATGCCGACCACCTGTCCATTGCGATTCAGCAATGGCCCGCCCGAGTTGCCCGGGTTGACGGCGGCATCGAACTGGATCAGGCCTTCGAGCGTCGAGCCGCCATCGACGCGGATCGAGCGGTTGAGGCCGGAGATCACGCCCGCGCTCAGCGAGCTCGTGAGGCCCAGCGGATGGCCGACCGCGTAGGTCTCGTCGCCGACCTGCACTCCGCCGCCCATGACCGCCGGCACGATGACGGAAGGCGTCTTGTCCGGCATGAGGACGGCGATGTCCTGCTTGGGCTCCTGCGACAGGATCGTGGCCGATGTAGTGGTGCCATCCGCGAACGTGAGCCGGATCGATGTGGCACCGGCAACGACGTGGTTGGCGGTGAGGATGGCACCCTTGTCGTTGATGACGACACCGGTGCCGAGGCCGAACTTCTTCTGACTGCCGGGCACCGTTGGTGTGGAGAAGGACTTCGTGCTCGGGGTGTTCGGAGCAGTGTCGCCGGCCCCGTCGGTACGGATCACCACCAGCGAGGGAACGATGGCCTTGTACACCGCAACCGAACGGGCGGGCGCCGACGCGGCCTTGGCGAGCGCCTTGTCGACGATGCTCTGGGCCGTGCCCGTGACCTCTGCCTTCGTCAGAGTCTTCGGCGAGGGGGTGCGTCCGTACGCGACGTAGTAGGCGATGAGCACCGCAGCGACTGCGAGCACAATGAGCGTCCAGCGGGAACGGAGGCGCGAGCGCGTGGAGGAGTCCGTTGCCGTTCCTTGCGATTCGACGTTCGACATGCACACCCCCGATCAGGTCGTGCCCGCCGACCCTAGTGCCGTCGAATCCGCTAGCAACCTGGGAGGGTCCTGTGCACACGCCCCTCGGGTTGGTGGGTCCTCAGCGCGTGCGGCTGAGCAGCGCATCCAACGCATGTTCGGCCTCGGTCGTGGGCAACTCGTCACCCGAAAGCCGGCTGAGGAAGGTGATCGACACCTCATCGTTCTCGACCGCGCCGCCGTCGGTCTCGATCGGCAGCGTGACGGGTTCACCCCAGCTCATCTTCACTTTGAACGCGTTGTCGTGGCCGAGCTTCGGTTCGAGGACGGCACCGGCCATGGCGCGGGGCGGAACGGTGCCGACGATCGTGCGCCGCCAGCCCTTCATCTCGGCCACCTCCAGGTTGGGGACGTTGACGTTGACGACGATGGGTTCGCTCGGCAGATCCGCCACAAGTGCGCCGACGACCACCTCGGCGATCGTCGCCGCGGAGTCCCACAACTGTCCTTCCAACATCTCGTCCCAACCCTGGCCCTCCACCCCGAAGTCGCGCACGGCCTGGCTGATCGCGACCCCGCTCACGCCGCCGTTGCGGGCCGTGAGCGCGGCACCGATCGTGCCCGAGTGGTACACCGACCGGCCCACGTTGGCACCCGGGTTGATGCCGGAGACGACGAGGTCGAACGGCGGCCCGAACACACCCAGCCTCGAGAACATGACACACAGGGCAGGCGGCCCGGTGACCGACCATGACTCCGGCACGCCGTCGATCAAACGGCGGTGCACCTCGGGCTGGACGATGTGCAGCGCGCCGAGGGCGGCTCCAGCTCCCGAGTACTCGGTGTCGGGCGCGGCCACGACGACATCACCGAACCGTGTCATGGCGCGGGCGAGGACCCGAAGACCTTCCGAGTCGATGCCGTCGTCGTTCGTCACCAATATGCGCATCCGGGTGGTCTACCAGCCGACCGTTGCCGCACCCTGAACTTCGGGTGACCCTGCAGTCGGTTTCGCGCCGGCCGGCGCGTTTGCGACTCCAGGCTTCGTTCCCTCGCCGTGCGGAGCAAGAGCGAACTCAGCCCGATGCCGCCGCGGCCGCAGCGGCGATGACGTCGTGCCCGTCGAGCAGGACCTCGACCACCCGGAGCTGGGCGCGTGCCCGGGCCAGGTTCTGCGCCTGGTACGCAATCGCGTAGTACGGGTCGCCTTCGAGGTGGTCGGTGAGGAAACGGGTCGCGTTCTCGAGCGTCATGAGCGGACCGGCGATGGGCAGCAGCCGGCGGTCATCCGCATCCAGAGCGCGTTGCGCACCCTGCGAGAACGCGACGACGACGGCCTCTGCCCGATCCATATGCACACGTATGGAATCGAGATCGGCAGTGTCTTCGTCCGCATCGATGGCCGCCGTCCGGAGCAGCTCGCCGATGTCGAAGAGCAGGGACCCGGGCATGGTCGTGTCGAGATCGACCACGTAGCGGACTACGCCGGACCCAGCATCGAAGCGGACGTTCGCCACCTTCGCGTCGTTGTGTACGGCGACGCGTGAGAGGGCGGCGATCTCGGCGGCGGCCGGGAGCATGAGCTGATGGAGTCGTCGGGCCACCGCGACGCAGGTCGCCGACTCGCCTCCACGATGCCGAGGGTCGTCGGCCACAACTGCTTCGAAGCGACGCACACGCGCGGGCAGGTCATGAAAGCCCGGGAGCGTTTCGCGCAGCGGGCCACCCGGCAGCGATTGCAGTACGCGCGCATAGGTTCCGAACGCGAAGGCCACACGTCCCGCTTCGACTGCCGAGTGCGCGGTGGTTCCGGGGAACGTGCCGGCCGCGAAGTCCGCCACCCGCCAAAGCGTCCCGTCGGTGGCTCGGTGCTGCACCCTGGCGTCGGCGGTCCGTCGAAGCGTCGGAACCTGCACCTCGTCCTGGCCGCGGAAGTGGTCGTCGATGCGGCGCAGGTTCTCCTCGGACGCATCGGGGTCGCTGAAGACCCGTTCGTTGACGGCCTGGCAGACGAACCGTTCGGTCGCGGTCCGAACCGACCAGGTTCGATGGATGTGGCCACCGCTCATGCGCTCGATCTCGGTCGCAGGCTCGATGATGCCGAACGCGGCGAGCACCTCGGCGAAGGTCGAGGCGAGCTGATCCGACTCCTGGGTCACACCAGTCCGCCGATGAGCGCAGCCCGAACGCGCGCGACGTCGTCCGGCCAGGTGACGCCGTGCCAGCGGGAGTCCGTGATGAGCACGTCGAAGCTCCGGCCATC
>JAYUDQ010000659.1:0-3603 GCA_043739745.1 Acidimicrobiia bacterium
CTCGGCGCTTTTCGTTCGCAGCCGGTACTGGGCGTGAGCGAGCTCGCTCGACGGACCGGCATCCCGCGCACGACCGTGCACCGCCTCGCGAACCAGCTCCTCGAGGTCGGTGCCCTCAGCCGGGTCGGTGCCCGCTTCCGGCTCGGCCCGACGCTCTTCGAGCTCGGGAACCTGCACTACCCGCCGAAGATGCGCGAGACGCTCCAGCCCTTCCTCGACGATCTGCAGCACCTCTCCGGGGGCGACGTCGGACTGCTGGAACCTGCTGGCCGTGACGTGATCGTGATCCAGGCCGCAAGGGCTCGGCAGAGCACGTCGAAGCTCGTGAAGCTCGGCACCCGTATGCCTGCCGCATCCTGCATCGGCGGGCATGTGCTGCTCGCCTACAACTCCGGCCGCGCCTCGCGTCGCAGCGACGAGATCCGGGCGAACGGCTATGCGCTCGATCGCGGCGTCGCCGAGCCGGGCCGGAACGTCGTCGCCGCGCCCGTCGCCAATCGACAGGGCCGAGTCCTCGGCGCGCTGATGGTAAGCGTGCCTATCACTGCTGACGAAGACGATCTCGAGCGGGTCGTGAACGCGACCCTTGCGTTCGCCCGCACACTGACGTTCGCGGGTCAGACCGCTGAGGTCGACTTCCTCGCGCAGGCCCGCCCAAAAGCCTCAACCCCACCCCGACGCTCCTGAGGAGACTTGACCATGGCTGACCTGCTGCTGCTCGGAATGACGCACTACCCGCTGCTCGCCACCACCGACGACATGATGGCTGCCCTGTTGCGCAACACGCTGAAGGACCCGCTCATCCCCACCGAGGCGGGCGATCCGGCGAACTGGTCCGCCGCCATGCAGGCCGAGTGGGGAATCGACGAAGCGCGAGCCAGCGCGGTCGACCATCGGGCCGCACTAAGGACCGGGTTCAGCGAAGCCCGTGCTGCGCTGGAGGAGTTCCAGCCGGATGCCATCCTCATCTGGGGTGACGACCAGTACGAGAACTTCAAGGAAGACGTCATCCCGCCATATGCACTGCTGGCCTATGGCGACACCGAGTGCCATCCGTGGGAGAAGTACCCCTGGCCGAACGTGTGGGACGAGCCGAAGGACAAGGCGTTCACGGTGAAGGGCCGTCCCGACATCGCCCGCTGGCTGGCCGAGAAGCTGCTCGACAACGGCATCGATGTTTCGTACGCATACAAACCGCTCCACTACAACGGCCTGGCTCACGCGTTCCTCAACACACAGCTATTCCTCGACTACGACCGCACCTACGACAGCGGTGAAGGCTTCCCCTGGCCATTGGTATGCATGCCTATCAATTGCTACGGCCGCCGGGTGATCGCTGCCCGCGGCTTCGCCAAGCCGTTCGGCGAGACGATGGAACTCGACCCGCCGTCACCCACCCCTCGCCGATTGATGGAAGTCGGGGGCGCCGTCGCCCGGTTCCTGCGGGAGAGCCCATGGCGCATCGCGATGGTGGCGTCGTCGTCGTGGTCGCATGCGTTCCTGACCGACAAGACGTGGCGTCTCTACCCGGACATCCCTTCGGATCGGCGCTTGTACGACGCACTGGCCGAGGGGAATTGGGGCGAGTGGGAGCGGACGTCCACGCTCGATGTGGAGGACGCAGGCCAGCAGGAGGTTCTGAACTGGTTCGCGTTGTGCGGCGCGGCGCGCGAGCTCGGCCTCGGTGCACCCGAGGCGCACAACTTCATCGAGACGCACTGCTTCAACTCCAACAAGGTGTTCGCCCGCTGGCCTGTTGTCGCCGGGCCCGCGTGAGCGCCGCAGCTGACCATCCGTTCGCCCGCTATGCGGGGCGCCTCAGCGGCAAGGTCGCCGTCGTCACCGGCGCGAGTGCGAACATCGGCGGCGTGCTTGCGGCCGGGCTGGCGGCGGCGGGTGCGAAGGTGGCGTGCAACGACATCGTCGACACCGTCGCCACGGCAACCGTCGCCCGCATAGAGGCCGACGGCGGCGAGGCGATGGCCATCGCAGGCGATGTCACCGACCCGTCGGCCATGGCGCTTGCGGTCGAGCGCGTCCTCGACCAGTGGGGCCACATCGACATCCTCGTGAACAACGCCGTCAAGTTCGACACGCGTGGCGTGCTCGACATGCCGGTCGAGGCGTTCCGCCGCCAGATCGACATCATCCTCGGCGGGTCGTTCATCATGACCGGCCTCGTGGCCCGTTCGATGATCGAGCGCGACGTGCGCGGATCGATCATCAACGTGCTGTCGACGGCTGCCTGGCAGGGACAGGCCGGCAATGTCGGCTACTGCACGGCCAAGTCGGGGATGATCAACTTCACCCGCTCGACGGCCATGGAGCTGGCGTCACACGGCATCCGGGTGAACGGCTTCACACCGACCGCGACCATGCCCGACGACCCCGCTCTCGCGTCGGCGTTCTCGACGGCGGTCGACGCAATGCAGGCTGCGGGCCGTATGGACTTCGCCGGGTCGAACCCCTGGGAACGTCTGCCGACGCCGTCCGACTACGTCGGCTCGGTGATCTTCCTGGCCTCCGACGACAGCGCGCTGATGACGGGGAGCAACGTCACGGTGGACGGAGGTGCGCTTGCGAAGTACTGGCCGCAGCCGCCCCGCCGACAACGGCATCAGCAGCCGAGCGCGTAGCTGACCGCCCGGCAGACGCGTCGCATCGTCGCTTCGTCGACCGTGCCCACCCGTTTGGTGAGGGCTGATTGCGAGACGGTGTGAAGGCCATCGCAGTTGATCGCCGAGGGTCGGTCCAGGCCGACTTCGCGGTGATCGAAAGCGACCTCCGCGGCGAGCCCGCGGAGCTGCGTCGTGATCTCCGCGACAGTCACAAGCCCACGCACGTCGATCACTTCGGGCCGGGTCAGGACGAGGACCGGTCGGGTCTTGCGTCCGACCTGCGCCAGCCACACCTCAGCGCGCGTCACGCGTCCCCCCATGTTTCGGCATCGCTCCAGAATGAATCGGTTCGTTCGGGATGTCGTTGGTAGGCGGCTCGGTCGGCCTCGACCAGCGCAGCGCGCACCGCGGCGGCGACCCCGTTGCGCGCTGCGGCCGAGATGTTGATGTCGAGTTGCCTTGCCTGGTCGGCGAGATCGTCATCGAGGGTGAACGTGGTGCGGGTGGACGCCATACGATGACGCTAGCGCGAGCTACCAGCGGTCCGGTATGCAGGTGGTTCGGTATGCATGGGTTTGTGCCCGGATCGGCGAGGTCACAGGATGAAGATATCCATCTCAATTCATGGATATCCTTTGGGCATGACAAAGCGACTGATCGATGTCGACGACGAACTGCTTGCGACCGCTCGCCACGTACTCGGGACGAAGACGTTGAAGGACACCGTCAACGCCGCTATGGCCGAGGCCGTGCGGGCCCGACGGGAGCGGGTGAGGACGGCCCTCGACGTCTTGGCCGAACTCGCAAAGGACGGCGGCCTCGGCGATCGCGAGACCGCGTGGTGACCAGACGATGAGCGCCGATCATCTCGTCGAGACCAGTGTCTTCACACGGTTGCATCGCAGCGCGGTGCGCTCGCGGCTGGATCTCCTTCCCGGCGAGTCGCTCGCCCGATGCTCGATGACGGACCTCGAGCTCGGTCATT
>JAYUDQ010000660.1:0-3601 GCA_043739745.1 Acidimicrobiia bacterium
GGGCAAGACGCTCACACCCGCGGCGGCCCAGCGACTTGTCCAGCGATACCCAGAGGCCCGAAGGCGCGCCATCGCACTCGACGCCAAGCACGAAGGAGACGGGTCGCCTCCCCTGAGCAACCCGAGCTCGACGATGTGGAACCTGATCGACCGCTTCACGTCGGCCGCAGCGCAGCCCCCCGAAAAGTGACCAAGGAGTCCGTTGGTAGCGAATTCGGAGGCGAATGGTTGCCGTCGCGCGGCATTGCTCGAATCGGGCCGATCGAGCTGCGACCCGGAGCCCGCTCGGACGTTCCGGCGATGCAGGCGGTCGCGCGTGGGGCTTGGCCGTCGGTGTGAAGGTCGTGTCGGACGAGCACGCGATGCGCACGAGACGCTCCTGCGTGGTGCCGCGGACGAGGAGGATGCGGTTCCTTTTATCGAGGATGACGGCCCGCCCTGATCGCCGTACGTCGCTCATTCGCAGTTGATCCTGCGCAACGTCCCTACTCGCTTTCGGTGCCGAGGCGGCGAAGGGCGGCGCCAGGCTCGCCGAAGCCTCCGATCGCACAACCGACAACCGGTGGCGTGGCACCACCCGTCCGCGCGCTCATGTCGGCGATGGGCGGCGAGATGGAAGAGCACCTGAGCCGTGCATCGTCGGGCTGATGGGGTGCATCGACCGGCGGCGTGGTGGACACCGACTGTCCACGACCTACTTCGACATCTGAACGCTGTGGGCTTCCCGGCTCCGCGACCGGTCGGGCGAATGGGTGACGTCGCCTACGCCGTTGCGTATCGCGATGACGACGCGTTGGAGCATCACCACCTGCATGCACCGGTGGATCGCAGGACGCGGCTGGAGGCATTCGCCGACGGTTACGGCCTGGCCTGCTCGACGTTGCGGCTGCGCACGAGCTCCTTCGGAGCCCGTCGACGGCGACGCGTCGCTCGTGGAAGCAGCGCGCCTGGCGACCGACGACCCGATGGTCGTCACTGCGACCGTCGGCGCTTACATCCGGCGGGGCGATGCCGCCGGAGCGCACCAAGCGGCGGCGCGACTGATCGCTCGCGATGGCCGTCACCGGGACCCCCTTGCGGCCAGCTCCGACACGAAGGTCTCGACTTCGTCCTCCCCGCGTCGGCAGTGCACTCTCGTAGCGCCACCTGCCCTGGGGGGTAGGTTGGGGCCGACGCGTCGCCGCTTGTCGAGAACGTCGTCGAGCATGGCATCGCCAATCGCTTCGATCCGTGCGGGAGTGCTGGGTTCGGGAGGGCGGATGCCCACCGTCGTCCGGAAGGCATCGAAGCGGCCGAGGGTGGCGACGAACCCCTTCGATGCCGTAGCGGTCCATCGGGCCCGAAGAACGTGTCCGGCCCGTCGAACTCGGTCAACTCGCGCCTGTGGCCGGCCGTGATCGGTCGTTCGACGCGGCCGTGACGCGCTCGTCTCGCGAGCTGTTGTTACTGGCGGGCGCGCCCAGCAGGAAGATCGAAGACGAGCCGATACAACAGGCCGTGCCACCGCTCGCGGCCAGGATCCCGGTCACATCCGTAGGCCTGCATGAACTCCTCCTGGACCGAACCCAGGTCGTTGTCCTCGCGGGCCATGCTGTTGAGACAGGCGGTCAGGTCCCACCACGGGTCGCCCCGACCGAGGAGCCCGACATCGACTATGCCGGCAAGGGCACCGTCGCGAACGATGACGTTCGGGACGGATGCGTCGCCGTGCACGACGACCTCGCGCAGCGCAGCGGGCCGCTCCGCCTCCAGCTCCTCGTAGACGTCGGACGCCGATCGCCATGTGCGACGTCCTGCGTCCCAGATCCGGTGCGCTTCGTTGCCGGGAAGTCGACGGGCGACGTCGGGGAGGAGCGCATCCGGCGTGGAGTCGAATGGGCAGTCCCCGACAGGAAGATCGTGGACGGCAAGCAGCGCGGCAGTGAGCGTTCGGAACGTCGGGTGCTGTGCGGGAGGGTGGGTGGACAAGAGCGCGAGGCGGTCGACCTCCGGCCACACTCGTGCTGGCACGGCTCATACGGCGTCGAGGTCGACCGCGATCTGATTCGCGTCTGGCAATCGTGGCGGTGCCTGGTCGCGGTTCGCTGGCTGTTCGAGAACGGTTACGGCGCCACCGACAGCTACCCGGAGGTTGCCGTCCTGCGCTCACGTTCGTAGCCCGACAGGATCGGCTTCGATCGTGTTGGTGGTCGGGTGTGATCGGTGCGAGCGTGCGAGGCGTGGCCGAGACCGAGGAGCCGTTGACCGGTGGGAACCTGAACGCAGGCGTCATCCGCGTGGGCGACACGGTCCGACGCGAGGCTGGGCCCTGGACCCGAGCGGTGCATGGGCTGTTGCTGCACCTTGCCGAGTCGGGGTATCCGCCTCCCGTCCTGCTCGGCTTCGATGCCAAGGACCGGGAGATCGTCACCTTCATCGAGGGCCCGCCCATCCATCCCGACCGATACGACCTCGTCGCACAACCGCAAGGCCTCGCACGGGCGGCTCGCCTCATCGCCGAGTACCACGCGGCGCAGGCCACCTTCTTGCGCCCGCCGGACGCGTCGTGGCGTGCTGATGCGCGCGATCCGTCAGGCTCCGAAGAGGTGCTGGCTCACAACGACCTCGCTCCGTGGAACCTGATCGCGGGTCCCGTGTGGACGTACATCGATTGGGACCTCGTCGCGCCTGGGCGACGGTCATGGGATCTCGCGTGGGCGCTGCACTCCTTCGTCGGACTGTGGCCGGACTCGGGCGACACACCCGCCGCGACGGCCGAGCGCATCACGGCGTTCTGTGACGGCGCCAGCGTCCCACACGCGGATCGCGTCGGGCTGCTGCGCGTCGTCGTCGAGAGGACCCAGCACAACGCCGACGAGCTCCGGCGCCGAGCTGCCGCTGGTGAACCTGCTTACGAACGGCTCGTCGCGACCGGCCACGCCGAGGTCTGGCAGCGCGGCTCCGAACACGTCGCGAGCCACCTCGATCTCTGGGCGCGGTTCCTCATGTCGTGATCTTGGGCGCCGAGCACCCCAGGGTTCATCACCTTGGTTTGGCACGCCGGCTGCGCACTGCGTTGTCTGGTCGAAGACCTGGCCGGACTGCGGCTCCCTGCTGACGGGGCGGACGCGTCTCCCGGGTGTGGCCGACCATCAACGGGTGTTGAGGTCGACGATGTCGTCGAGTCCTTTGCCGGTGTCGACCAGGGTGACGGGGATCGAGGTGCGTTGCTCGACCTCGTCGATGAGGGCTCGGACGGCGGTGGTGAGGGCGGCGGCGGTACGGGCGCCGGTGCAGTCGGGGTCGAGGTGGTCGGCGAAGGTGAGGGCGATTTGGGTGGGGCCGTTCACCATGCACGCGAAGTCGAGAAGGTCCCAATCGATCGCTGATGCCTTGCGGCGGGGCCTGCCCGTCACGACCCCGTACTCGGCGATGCCACGACGGACTGCTTCTTCGTGGGTCATCTCGTTGGGGAGGGGCCCGGCGCCGACCCGGGTCGGGAGTGCTTTGACGACCAGGACGACGTCGTCGACGAGTCGCCAGCTGAGGCCGACGTCGTCGATAGCGGCGGCTGCGGTGCAGTTGTCAGAGGTGGTGCACGGGTAGTCGAGGCTGAGAGCGA
>JAYUDQ010000661.1:0-3594 GCA_043739745.1 Acidimicrobiia bacterium
CTGGCGCACAGCCTCAACTCAGCCTCGCTCCCAACGGTGACGTGTACGAACTCGAACTCTCCGACGTTCTCGAGCGCCAACTGCACCAACGTTTCCAGCTCCATCCCGTTCGTCGCTGTTCGCTTGTCTGGTCAGAGCATCCAGACCGGCACCGAATCGTCGGACGCCTTGTCGTACACGCTCACGGCTGCGAGGAGGTCCACGCAATGAAGCGCTGGCGAAACGCGGCAGACGACGAAGGGGCGATCCTCATCCTGGCGCTCGCGTTCCTGTTGTTGTTCGCCCTCTTTATCCCTGTACTCCTCGGAAGCACCAGAACCAACCTCTCGGTCAGTGCCACGTTGTCGGCACAGCGCAACGAGGTCTACGCCGCCGAGGCCGGCCTCAGGGCGCGCGTGGAGACCCTGCGCGCCAGTACGACCTCGGCTGTCTACGGCCAGTCCTGCGGTCCCATCACGCAGGGCACGTTCGACGGCGAGCAGGTCCGGGTGCAGTGCACACCACAGCCGTCCAGTGGAACCACCGCGCTGACCCGCCCGCCCTACGCGTTGCTGGCTCTCCCCAGCGTGGGGAGCACGACTGAGGGGATCGTCGATCAACCGACGACAGGCGTCGGCGGTGGCGGTTCGGACATCTACGTCGGCGGCGATATCGCCTCCAATGGCTTCATTCAGCATGTTGGTAACGGCTCGGGGAGCGACTTCTACGTCGCAGGAACGGCCAAGGGACATTCGTGTGTCCAGCCGACGCACATCCTCACAACGGCTGCTGGTAATGCGCCCATCTGCACGGTGGTAGCCACGACGTTCACCGACCCCGGCACAGGCAACTCAGCTTATGACGCGACAGGAGGGTTCCCGGCTGTGACCGACCCGGCGCCGCTCTGCCTGTCCAACGCAGTCGAGTTCCTACCAGGCAACTACACCGCGATGCCGACACCCGGGCTATGTGGAAATACGAAAACCTGGTGGTTCAGCCCAGGCCTCTACTACTTCGACTTCTTGACGGGCGCTCACGTTCTCAACCTGAACGGCAGGACGGTGGTCGGTGGCAGCACCAACCCGCTCAACTACAACCCGACGGCGGCGGCGGTGACCGCGCCCACGATGCCCGGATCGTGCAAGGTCGACGGTGACACGCCCACCAACACGGGAGTGGAGTGGCTCTTCGGGTCCGACACCGTGCTGAGCGTCGGCACTGCCAATGTCGAACTCTGCCCGACCGTGAGCTCGACCAATCAGGAGATCGCGATTCGCGGCTACGGCGCGGGTGGCGCCACAGGGTCTGCCGCGACGACGACGACCGAGAAGCCGACGACCAACTCTCAGACTCCTGGCAATGCTTACACGAACGGCACCAACGCCTACGCCATCGATGGCGCGAACGCAGCGAGCACCCGCGCGAGCAAGAACAGCAACGACATCACCGTGACCACATTCGCCAACGTGCCGGCCTACGCAGCCATCACCAAGGTGCTGCTTAGGATCAAGCACCAGGAGACCTACAGCGGTGGCACACCGACGCTGAGTGCGAGCGTGACCTACACAGGCGGCGGAAGTACAACCGTCCCGGTCGGCTGTGCTGCCAACCAGTTGTGCCTGTCCACGACCTCCCGTGAGGACACGTTGGACCTGACCTCGGACTACATCACCTCGGTTGGCTCGACCATCCCGACCGTTGCCGTGAAGTTCACCTTCGACAACCCGAGCAACGGCATCACAACCACCGAGGCGCTCGACGGCATCGTCTTGGACGTCAGCTACGTCACCACAGGCGGATTCAGGCGGCAATCCGGTTGCGCGGTCCTCTCGGTAGCTAACGGTGGCTGCGACACTGTTCTCAGCGACTCTGCCACCGCCGTCCTGTACGTCCAAGGCACCGTGTACACGCCGCTAGGGCGCGTCGACATCACGGCTAACAACGACAAGATCTCCTTCAACCGCGGCGTCATCGCTCGTGACATCGTCGGAGCCATCCATCCGGGCAACGGCTCTGCAAACCTGTTCGGGATTGGCCGGCCTCAGCGCTCGGCGCTGCTCACCGCTGAAGTGTCGACGGATGGCGTCACCTGGACGCCCCGGCTCGAGTCGCTCGTCCGGCTCGACGACAACATAGGCAGCGCCACCGGCCGCGGCCATGCCACCTACCTCTCGTGGCGCGTCATTCGATGAGGACATCCCCCGGACGGGCTAGTACATTCGGCCAGTTCTTCTGACCACATGCACGATGCCCGCGACCAGCCCAGCGCGAAAGGCTAATCCGTAGATACCCAGAGACCATTTCCGAGAGATACTGAAAGGGCCCCGACATGTACTCAAGGCTTCGTGACCGGCTGGACGGCGTCGACTCGGAAGGCTTCACGCTCATCGAGTTGCTGATTGTCATCGTGATCCTCGGCGTGCTCGCTGGCATCGTTGTGTTCGCGGTCGGTGGGATCACCGACCGTGGCAAGACCTCCGCGTGCTCCACCGAGAAGAAGACCCTTCAGACCGCGGAAGAGGCCTACTACGCCGTCAACGGCAACTACGCCAACTCCGGCGCTCTCAAGCCCAAGTTCCTCGCCGACGACCCGGTCTCCTACACCGCAACCGGATCGGGTGGCAGCTATGTGATCGCCCCCGTCGCGGGGAACACCAACGGCTGCACCTGATCCAGGTTCGTCTGCAAGCACTGATGTGGAACGCGTGGTCGCGGCGTACGGTCCCACAAGGCTGGACCTGCGCCAGACCGCGCCTCACCTGTGATGGCGCCGACCGGAATGAGGACAGGTAATGCACACGACAACACGTCGACGCACCACACCTAGGCAAGACGGCTTCACGCTGATCGAGCTGCTCATCGTCATCGTGATCCTCGGCGTGCTCGCTGGCATTGTCGTGTTCGCGGTCGGAGGGATCACCGACCGCGGCAAGACCTCCGCGTGCTCCACCGAGAAGAAGACCCTCCAGACCGCAGAAGAGGCGTATTACGCGGTCAACGGCAACTACGCAGACTCCACCGCGTTGAAACCGAAGTTCCTCGCCGACGACCCGGTCTCCTACACCGCAACCGGATCGGGTGGCAGTTATGTGATCGCCCCCGTTCCTGGGAACAGCAACGGCTGCACCTGAGAAGCTAGCGCAAGAGCTCCATCCTGACGCCTGCGTCGTCCCACTCGGGGACCTCAGGCAGACGGTCGACGGCCCGGGCAGCAATGCGCCGGGCCGTCACCATGTCTGCGGTCGCATCCAGCAGGTGCCGGAGCTCCACGCCCGGCAGCTTCGCTTCCAGGATGGCGTCGGCACCAGCGATGCGGGCCACCACGAGATCGGTGCGTTCCTTCACGCCCTCGGGCGTCTCCTTGGCGTACGACATCGGTTTGTCGTCATTGAGCTGGTAGAAGGACAGCTCCGGATGCACCTCAAAGACCTGCCGCTGACGGTACGGCTGCATCTCTTCAGCCACTTCGGCGTACCGCCGGAGCATCCGCGCGGAGATCGGGGACAGCCCCTTTCGCGCCCGCTGGTCCAGGTCGCCGGTCTCCAGCAGGCGCCGCGACGGTGGCGAGGCGATCGCGCCGCCACGGGCGAAGCCGAGGAGCTTGCGGGCCTGCTG
>JAYUDQ010000662.1:0-3592 GCA_043739745.1 Acidimicrobiia bacterium
AGGTAGTAGCCCTGCGCGTCGGTGATCTGCGTGTCCATGATGACGATGTCGGCAAGCGTGCCCTGATCGATCCCCCAGAGCTCGACGCACACCCCGGGCCTCGGCGCCTCGTCGGCATCTTGGATACCGTCGCCATCGGTGTCGTTCCAGACGCGGTCGCCGATCTCGGCTTCCGAGCAGCCGCCGCCGCAGAGGCTTTCGATGTCAAAGTTCACGGCGGTGTAGGACGGCCCGGGGCCGGTGAGGAACTGGACCTGCTTGCCGCCCGCGGACGGGCCGGCAACGTGTGTCGAGTCGAGCCCGCTGAACTCGACGCGGACCGGGTCGCTGTCGATCGCAGAGGTGTTGATCGAATAGGTACCGTCCGCCGCAGTGGTGTCCGTCCCCACCACTCCACCCGCTGCGCTGTAGGCGGTGACGACCACATTCGCGAGCCCGACCTCGGCACCGTCGAACGCGCCGTTGCGGTTGCTGTCGACGAAGGCCGTACCGGTCACGGTCACGGCTGCCGCCGATGCACGCTCGAACCCGCCGGTGGCGATCCCGACGACCGGAAGCGCAACCAGCGCCGCGGCGAGTGCTGCGCGGTGCAGGCGCCTGCGGGCGGTGGTGCCGCCGATGATGCGAGGAATTGGCAGTTGCATGAAGCTCCCGGGTTGACGTTCGACGATGCCTTCGACATGAACCGACACGCACCTTGAACCTCGCCGCCGGCGCAGACGTAGGCCGATCGACCCGAAAATCGCCACCGGTACCCATCAGACGCCTGAACGCAAACCGTCTCGGCCATCTCAGCCCCGATGCGCGCGCCGCCCCAAGAGGTCGTGTTTGCTTTGTGCATGCGATTCGCAGGGCCGGCCCTCATCGTCGTTGCCCTGTTGAGCGCGTGCGCCGGGGCAACGAGCTCCGATTCAGCGCCACGGCCGCCTTCCGCTACGACCGCCGATACGCCCGCCGAAACGACTGCCCGCACACCCGAGCGTCGGTCGCCGAAGACGATCCAGGTTCCCCGGGACGTCGCGACGGTCCAGGATGCCGTGGATTCCGCTCTCCCCGGCGACCTCGTACTCGTGTCGCCGGGCACCTACCACGAGTCGGTCACGGTCCATACGCCGGGGATCGTCATTCGCGGTCTCGATCGCAACACGGTGATCCTCGACGGCGATGACACGAAGGAGAACGGCATCCTCGTATCGGCCGACGGCGTTGCCGTCGAGAACCTCACGGTTCGCAGGTATGTGGTCAACGGCCTGTTGTTCACCCGGGCCTATGACGATGCTGATCCGCTGCAGCACACCGTCCTCGACGGCTATCGCGCGTCGTACGTCACTGCCTACAACAACGGTCTCTATGGCATCTATGCGTTCTTCGCCCGGGGTGGGCAGATCGATCATGCGTACGTGAGCGGCCATCCCGACTCCGGCATCTACATCGGCCAGTGCAAACCGTGTGATGCCGTCGTGACCGACAGCGTCGCCGAGCGGAACGCTGTCGGCTACGAGGGCACCAACGCCAGCGGCAACCTCTGGGTGGTGCGCTCGATCTGGCGCAACAACCGGGTGGGTATGACCCCGAACTCGCAGGACCAGGAGCGCCTTGCGCCGCAGGGTGACGTGGTCATCGCCGGGAACATCGTGGCCGACAACAACGACCCCTCCGCACCTGCCACCGCACAGGGTGCGAGCGGTTTCGGCATCGCCATCGGCGGAGGCAACCGGAACCGCGTGGTGCGCAACCTCGTACGAGGCAATGCCACCGCCGGCATCGCCATCACCGATCTCAACGGGTATCAGCCGAGCGGGAATGTCGTCGACGGCAACGTGCTGATCGCCAACGGCACCGATCTCGCATATGCCGGGTCGAGCGGTGCAACGGCGCTTGCAAGTAGGAAGAACTGCTTCGAGGGCAACACGTTCTCGTCCTCGCTTCCGACGTCGATCGAACAGTCGATGGCCTGCCCCGGGGCGGACATCCCGGTTGTGTCCGGTCCACTGCCACTTCAGACGCCGCCGCCGAATGTCGACTACCGCAAAGTGAAGCCGCCCCCGCCGCAGGTCCCGATGCCCGGTGCTGCGGGCGCCCCAGTGCTCACCGCCACCGATCTGCGTCCGAGGGTCGATGTCGAGAAGATCACCTTGCCGAAGGCGGTCCCGTGAGGGTCCTACCTCGTGCGGCGGGCGCGCTGCTCGTCTTCACGCTGGCCGGGGCTGGCTGCTCTGGAAAGCCCGACACAGGCTCAACCGCTGACACGAGCACGGCAGCGAGCTCCGCCGTCGCGAGCCCAACGCCGTCGGTAGTGAAAGGTACGCCGCTGACCACCGCACAGGCCCTCGTGCTGTCGCGCCTGTTGCTCAACGACCACGGCGCCGGCGGCGCCGACGTCTCGGTTCGTGCGCCCGCAGGCGTGATGCCGGCCTTTGAGATGCGTGGCACGGTCGACTGGCTGCATCATCAGGGACGCGTCACGGTCCACTTCAAGGGTGGCGCATCGCCGCCCGACGAGGTGCTCGTGTGGTCGGATGCCAGCCTCTTCATCGGCGTTCCCGGTCTGGGCGACGCGATGGCAGCAAAGGGGAGGCCTGGGATCACGTTCGCATCGAGGCCGCTGCAATCCGGCACGACGACGCTCGATCAGGTCATCGTCCTCCTGTCCAGCCTCGCCAGCGATCGGGCGGAGAACCCGATCCTTTTGCGCCAAGCCGACACGGGCTACCTGGGTCCGCGCGAGATCGACGGTGTCCAGCATGAACGGTTCCGCTACGGCGCAACCGTCTACTGGGTGGAACCTGCGGGGCACATCGGCCGGGTCGAGGCCACCTTTCGTACGACGGGTTCTGTCGTGGTGATCGATCTCACCGACCATGGCGCCCGCCAGGTCGACGTGCCCGCGGCCGACGCCGTCGTCCCTGCCGCGGAGATCACCGATGTGCTCGCCGCGCTGGTGCGCAACTGAGTTCTTGTAGGCGCGACTCGTTCAATACGCTGCATTTTCATGGAACTGGACTACCCGGCCGATGCTGAAGCATTTCGTGGCGCTGTGCGGGTCTGGCTGGAGGAGAACCTGCCGACGGGCTGGTTCGAGCCCGGCTTCCACTTGACTCCCGAGCAGGTGGCGACTTCAACGCCACCTGGACCGAGAAGCTCTACGGCGCCGGATGGATCTGCGCGTCGTGGCCGAAGGAGTACGGCGGCAAGGGCTTTACGGTGATGCAGAACCTGGTCGCCAACGAGGAATTCCACCGTGCCGGCGCTCCGCTGCGTGCTGACTTCTTCGGTGACACGCTGGTCGGTCCCACCATTCTGCAATGGGGGACCGAGGATCAGAAGAAGCACTTCCTTCCGCAGATCCTGAAGGGGAGATCTCGTGGTGTCAGGGGTTCAGCGAACCTGATTCGGGCTCCGATCTCGCGTCGTTCAAGACCACGGCCGTTGTCGACGACGACGACGAGTGGGTCATCAACGGCCAGAAGGTGTGGACCACCCGGGCCAGCACGCCGACTACGTGTTCCTGTTCGACCGGACAGACCCGGCGGCCTCCCAGCATGCCGGGATCTCCTACCTGCTCGTTCCCATGGGGCAGGCCGGCGTCCAG
>JAYUDQ010000663.1:0-3583 GCA_043739745.1 Acidimicrobiia bacterium
GCCGTCCACCGCGGCCGCTACGACGCCATCGTGTGCATGTACCACGACCAGGGCCACGGCCCGATGAAGCTGCTGGCATTCGAGGACGGGGTGAACGTGACGGTCGGTCTGCCGATCATCCGCACCTCCGTCGACCACGGCACCGCCTTCGACATCGCATGGACCGGGCAGGCATTCACCGGATCGCTCGATCATGCGCTCGACTACGCGTGGAAGCTTGCCGGCCGATGACGCCGCGCCACCACTCGCCACGAGCGGCGAGTGGTGGCGCGATCAGGAGTGCGGTAGGAAGCTGCGTTCGCCGGGTGACCGCCCGGTGGGGTACGTGAGAGGCAATCATATGCACACAGAGGAAATTTCGTACGACGTCGAAGGAACGACGATGATCGGCCATCTCGCACTCCCCGACGGCGACGACGTCCGACCTTGCGTGCTCGTGTGCCACGAGGGCCCGGGCATGAGCGACCATGCGCGGAGCCGGGCCGATCGGCTCGCCGCGCTCGGCTACGTGGCGTTCGCGCTCGACTACCACGGCGGCGGAACGGTGCTGACCGACCGCGCCGAGATGATGGGACGCCTTGGCGCGTGGCTCGGCGACCCGACCCAGACCCGCGTCCGCGCCCACGCCGGACTCGCCATCCTGCTCGCGCAGCCACGCGCGGACGCGACACGCCTCGGCGCGATCGGGTTCTGCTTCGGCGGCACGATGTGCCTCGAACTGGCGCGTAGCGGCGCAGACGTGAAGGCGGTCGTCGGCTTCCACTCGGGGCTCGGGACGGCGCGACCGGAAGATGCGTCGAACATCAGCGGCAAGATCCTCGTCTGCATCGGTGCCGACGACCCGATGATCCCCGACGCGCAGCGGGCCGCGTTCCAGGACGAGATGCGGGCCGCCAACGTCGACTGGCGTCTCAACCTCTACGGCGGGGCGGTGCACAGCTTCACGAACGAGGGCGCGGACGCAATGGGCATGGCGGCGATCAAGTACCACAAGCCGACCGACGAGCGCTCTTGGCGGGCGATGCTTGACCTGTTCGACGAGGCGCTCGGGCCGGTATGAGGTTCGGGTCGAAGATCCTGATGGCGATGCTGCTGTTGGCTCCGGCCGCGACCACATACTCCGTCGGCGCTGCTTCGGCGTCACAGGTCATGGCCGCCAAGGCGACACCGAAGGCCTGTGCACTCCTTGCCGTGACCGATTTCGCCAAGGCCGGCGTGACCATCAAGGTCGGTGGGCCTGAAGACAATCCCGCCGGGGCCCTTGCGCCGGGAGGGTCGGCATGCGGGTGGAGGGTCGATACCGGGGCCCTGCAGTTCCCGTTCCAGCTCTCCTACGGCCGGAACCTCAAGCAGCGTCCGATCATGCAGGCCTTCGCGGATCGGATCGAACCGATCAAGGGCCTGGCGACGGGTTCGGTGTACGTCGAGACCGACGGCAACACGGCGGATGACGGGTACAACGGCATCGTCGTCAAACGGGGAACGCTTGTCGTGACCCTGCAGGCGACCCGCGCAACGATCCCGAAAGCGTCGATGCTGCAACTTGCGAAGCTCATCGACGCGCGGGTGAAGTAGCCACCCTGTCGAATCGGTCGGCGCCCGACCATCGTGTCGAAGTGGGCGGCCGTCCGATCAACCCGGCGGCCGAGTGCCTCCGTACAGCCCGGCCAGCTCCTCCCCTATCCGACCGAGCTCGGCGCGCACCTCGGCCGGATCGATCACCTCGACGAGTGCACCGAACCCGGCGAGCTGGCCGACGAGAGCGCGCCCGTTCGACGCACCGACCTCCACCTCGACACGCCCGTCGGCCACTGCCGGACCCACCCGGAGTCTGGCCCCGAAGATCCATCGCAGGGGCTGCACGGCGGAAGGATCGGCCAACGCCCGCACCGATGCCGCCCATCGCTCGTCGACCCGCTCGGCGATCAGCTTCCATGCACTCGCCAGGTCGAATCCTTCGGGTCGGACGACGGGCGCGCCCGTACCCTCGACGGCGGACACGCGGTCGATGCGGAACGTCCGCATGCCGGCCTCGGTGTCGGCCACGAGGTACCAGGCGGTGCCTTTGGCCGCGATCCCGAGCGGATGCACGATGCGCGTACTTGCATCGCCCTTCGGCGAGGTGTAGCCGAGCATGACCTGTTCGCCGGTGATGACGGCGGTCTGCAGCGCCTCGAGCCACGGCGGAACCGGCCGTTCGTTCGCCTTCTGACCCCACCGGGTCGGATCGATGATCAGCGCCGAGGACGCGCTCTCGGCGTCGTCGCGCATCGTCTCGGGAAGGGCCCGCAGCAGCTTGCGCAGCCCCGCCTTCACTGCGGGTGTGGCCGACGAGGCGGGGCCGGCCACGAGGAACAGGGCCCGCGCCTCGGCCGCGTTGAGACCACTGAGGTCGGTGCGGGCCCCGCCGAGAAGCTGCCACCCGCCGTTGCGGCCCTGCGTGGAGTAGATCGGCAGCCCGGCCGTGCCGAGTGCCTCCAGGTCGCGGCGGGCCGTGCGCTCCGAGATCTCCAGTTCGGCCGCCACCTCTCCGGCGGTGACCTGGCCCTTGCGCTGCAGGATGAGGAGGAGGGCTACCAATCGGTCGGCTCGCATGTTTTCGATCGTGCCAGATCAAACCGGACAGGAGGTGACCGGTTTCTCCCCGCATCGTGTCTCCATGACCTCAACCACCACCACCATCCCTGCCCCACTCGGCCTCGACGACCCGCGCCCGATCTTCGCCCGTTCGGCCGCCATCGCCCGCACCGCCATCGCCGGCGTCCGCCCCGAACAGATGGCCAATCCCACGCCCTGCGGCACGTACGACGTCCGCCAATTGCTTGTCCACCTGCTCTTTGCCTTCGACCGGGCCGGTGTGGTTGGCCGGAACGAGAACCCGTTCGCCGGGTCTGAGGAATTCGAACCGGCCGACGGCGACTGGGTCGGTGCGTGGGACCGCACCGCGCAGGCGGTCGACGCGGCCTGGGCCGACCCTGTGGCGCTCACCCGTCCGACGATGCTGCCCTGGGCGGCCGAGTCAGGTGCCCTGGCGCTTCGCAGCTATGTCTCGGAACTCAGCACCCACACGTGGGACCTTGCGCAGGCCACGGGTCAGCAGCCGGCATGGGACGACGAGGTCCTCACCATGTCCCTCGACGTGATGCGTCAGATCCTGCCGGCCGAGGGTCGCCGCGAGATGTTCGATGCAATCAGCGCCACGATTCCGGAGGAGATGCGGCGCCGGTCGGACCCGTACGACGAGGCGGTGCCGGTCGACGCGGGAGCGCCGCTCATCGACCAGCTTGTCGCCCACGTGGGAAGGCACCCCGCCTGATCCGCGGGCCGGCCTGAACGGGCACCGTCGTGTGTTCGCGGCGCCCCGCCCCGCCCGCACGCAAACGCGGGTCGGAGCGGCCGCGCCATCGCATAGCGTCGTCGGGCTCGCGCGACCAAGCGGCACGAGCGCGAACCCACGACCGTGTCCGACACCACCCCGCCCTCCGAGCACGAGCTCCGCGCCCGTCTCCCGAGCCTCATGGCCCGCGACGAGCAGCGCCTACGACGCCGTCTCGACGGGCTCGCCCGAAGAACTGACCGACCG
>JAYUDQ010000664.1:0-3581 GCA_043739745.1 Acidimicrobiia bacterium
GCCGTCGCTGTCGGTACCGATGCCTTCTCGGCCGCCCGGCGGCGCGCATGGGGTCACCTGGCCACCACAGTAGGAGCCGGACTGGCCGTGGCCGCAGGCTTCGCGGCCGCGACCTTGGGCGAAGCGCTGCTCGAGATGCGGATCCTCGGCGTCTGGTTCCGCTACGCCAAGACGGCCGGGGTGACCCACAACGCCGTTGCGTCCTCGGACGGTTCCCGGATGAACGGCGTCCTCGACACCCTCTTCAGCGTGAACACCGCGAGCCAGGGCGTGCTCGCCGGGGCCCTCGTCGTCATCGGCCTGACGATCGTGGTGCGACTGCGGGCAGGCGCTTCGGCCAGCAGCACCCGGCTTCGTCTCGTGTTCGGCATGACCGCGATGTCCCCGCTGGTCATCGCCGCCCTTCGCCTGCCGTTCGGTCCGCTGGCCGGCGCACTCGTCGCCTCGCCGCTCGTGGTCGTCGGGCTCAGCGCCCGAGGACGGCGTACGCCGAGCGAGGTCTACCTGTTGTCGGTGGGCCTGCTTGCCGCGGTCGCGGTCCTCGCCACGATGACGGCGGCGGCACCGCGGACGTGGTGGGGTGCCCGTTACCTCCTCATCCCGGCCTTTGCGCTGGCCGTGGTCGGGGCGGCGAGGATCGAGCGCCTGGCGAAGCCGGCTCGGATCGCCGTCGTCGTGACGATGGCGACCGTGAGCATGCTCGGGGTGCGCTGGGTGCATGAGCGCACTTCGGCCTACGGCACCTACGCCGCCCGTCTCGTCGAACGCGGCATCCCCGTCGTGTCCACCTCGACCTGGCTCCTTCGTGAGGGCGGCACGGCAACGGCCAGCCAGCACTGGTTCACGGCCGCGTCGAGTTCCGAACGGCAACGGGCGATCTCGCTGCTCATCGCCGCTGGCGCGCCCTGCGTCGCCGTGATCGAGGCCGCCGGCTCACCGCCGGTGATGTATCCGGGGCTGGACCGCTCCGCGCTGCGATTCACCAGGGTGGACCGGTTGCGCCTGCAGGAAACCATCCTGCGCGCGCCCAGCCGTAGCTGTCCGGGCGCAGCAACGCCCTGACCACCGCGGACCCTCGGGAAGCTACGAGCTCGGCGCCACCCGCCGACGGCTCAGCCCGTCTGCTTCAGCTCCCGCTTGAGATCGTTGATCTCGTCACGCAGACGCGCCGCGTACTCGAAGCGCAGGTCGACAGCCGCGTCCTTCATCTCCTCCTCCAGGGTCCGGATCAGCCGTTCGAGCTCGTCGTGGGGCAGCTCGGCGAAGTCGCTGCGGGTCTTCTCCCCCGGACGGCGCTTGCGCCTGTCGCTGCCCGGCACCGTCGCTCGCATCGCAGCCTCCTCGGGCCGCAGCATGGCCAGGATGTCGGTGACGGCCTTGCGGATCGACTGCGGGTTGATGCCGTGCTCGGTGTTGTAGGCCATCTGCTTGAGCCTGCGCTCCTGCGTGACACGGATGGCCCGCTCCATCGACCCGGTGATCTTGTCGGCGTACATGATCACCTGGCCGTTCACGTGGCGGGCGGCGCGGCCGGTGGTCTGGATGAGTGAGGTCTCACTGCGCAGGAAGCCCTCCTTGTCGGCGTCGAGGATGCAGACGAGCGACACCTCCGGGAGGTCGAGGCCCTCCCGCAGGAGGTTGATGCCGACGAGGATGTCGAACTCGCCGAGGCGCAGGTCGCGCAGTATCTCGATGCGCTCGACGGTGTCGACCTCGGAGTGCAGGTACCGCACCCGCAGGCCCTGTTCCAAGAGGTAGTCGGTGAGGTCCTGCGCCATGCGTTTGGTGAGCGTGGTGACGAGCACACGGTCGCCCTGGTCGATGCGCTTGCGGGCCTCTTCCATGAGGTCGTCGATCTGCCCCTTCGACGGCTTCACCACCACCTCAGGATCGATCAGGCCGGTCGGCCGGACGACCTGCTCGACAACCTGCGCCGACTGGCCGATCTCATACGGCCCTGGCGTGGCCGACACGAACACGACCTGATGGAGCTTGTCGTAGAACTCGTCCCACCGCAGCGGACGGTTGTCGCCCGCACTCGGCAACCGGAACCCGTAGTCGATCAGGTTCTCCTTACGGGAACGGTCGCCCATGTACTGCCCGTGCACCTGTGGCACAGCCTGATGGCTCTCGTCGATGACGAGGAGGAAGTCCTTCGGGAAGTAGTCGATGAGCGTGAACGGCGCCTCGCCCGGTGCCCGCCCGTCGATGTGGCGGCTGTAGTTCTCGATCCCGTTGCAGTAGCCGACCTCGGCCATCATCTCGAGGTCGTACTGCGTGCGCATGCGCAGCCGCTGCGCCTCCAGCAGCTTGCCCTCCTGCTCGAACCACTTGAGTCGCTCCTGCAGCTCGACCTCGATGCCCTGCACCGCCGTGCGCATGCGGTCTTCGCCGGTGACGTAGTGCGTCGCCGGGAACAGGAGGATCTCCTTCTCCTCGCCCAGCTGCTCACCGGTGATCGGATCGACCATCACCAGCCGCTCGACCGTGTCGCCGAACATCTCGATGCGCAGCACGTGCTCCTCGTAGGCCGGATGCACCTCGATCGTGTCGCCCCGCACCCGAAAGTTGCCGCGGACGAGGTTCATGTCGTTGCGGTCGTACTGCAGGTCGACGAGGCGGCGCAGGATCGAGCGCTGGTCGTAGTCGACCCCGGTGTGCAGTTCGAGGAGCTGGCCGCGGTACTCGTCGGGATTGCCCATGCCGTAGATGCAGCTGACGGACGCGACCACGATCACGTCATCCCGGGTCAGCAGCCCACTTGTTGCGGAGTGGCGGAGCCGGTCGATCTCGTCGTTGATCGAGCTGTCCTTCTCGATGTAGGTATCCGAGCTCGCGATGTACGCCTCGGGCTGGTAGTAGTCGTAATAGCTGACGAAGTACTCGACGCGGTTCTCGGGGAAGAACTCCTTGAACTCGTTGGCCAGCTGGGCCGCCAGCGACTTGTTCGGGGCCAGGATGAGCGTCGGCTTCTGTACCTGCTCGATCGTCCAGGCGATGGTGGCCGACTTGCCGGAGCCGGTGATGCCGAGCAGCGTCTGGAAGCGGTCGCCGCGCCTGATGCCCTCGACCAGCCCGGCGATGGCCGTGGGCTGGTCGCCGGCGGGGGCGAAATCGGAGACCACTTTGAAGGGCTTTCCGGGCATGGGATCAGTGTACGGACCCCCTGTGACAATTCTGCTCGGCGGGCGGGCCCCGCCGCCGCTCGCTGGGGATCGCTTCGGCACCCGACCGCGTCGGCTCGGTGCGCGGGCAGGCTCAGCGGTTCGCGGAAGCGCACGCAGCCACGAACGCCGGGGTCGGCACCGCGTTGACCCCGAGCGCGATCGCGCCTTCACGCACCCGCCGGTCACTCGAGACGACGACGACCGGCTGTTCCGCGGGTGCAGCCGCAGCCAATTCGAGGATTGCATCGTCGGCTTCGACGTCCGCTGTCGTGAAGCTCACCCGGACCCGGGCGCTGCCCCCGGTGACTGCCGACGCAGGCTCGGCGAAGGCCCCGTCGAACACGATGTGGGCCCGCGCCCCCGTCCGTTGGGCAACCTGGGACACCATGGCAAGGAGGCGCTGACGGAGGTCGG
>JAYUDQ010000665.1:0-9088 GCA_043739745.1 Acidimicrobiia bacterium
CGCGACACAAGCTCCGGCGGATCACGTTCGAGGGGGTCGTCGAACAGCACGGCGCCCGGCGGGAGGTCGATGACGTCTGATGGTCCACCGGCCGTCGAACCCGTCTCGCCCTCATGGAGCGCGACGTCGAATACCGAGCCACCCCCGGCCGGCCCCCCGGCGCCGGCGTACGCCGAACGTCCGGCACCGGTGGTGATGTGCTGCGTCGGGTCACGGTCCTCGAGCAAGGCGCCGCGTTCGAGGATCATCGAACCGTCGAGGGGCAGCCGTTCGCCGCGGGGCAGGTTGCGAGCGACCTGCTCGAGCGCCTCGACGAGACGGACCGCGTCGAGCCGGCGGGCCGGGTCGAGCGCACCGGCCTGCTCGAGGACCGGGACCAGTACGCCCATCTCCTCGGGTGGTTCGAGCGTCGCGTCCATGCGGGCCATCGCCATTCCCTGCCACGTGTCGGCCGTGAAGGGCACCGAGCCGGTCACGCTCTCGATGAGCACCAACGCCAACGAGTAGATGTCGGAGCGTCCGTCGAGGACCGTCCCGCGCGCCTGCTCCGGCGAGAGGTAGCGAGTCGTGCCGACCGGAGAACCGCTCGGCTCGGTCCGGCCGAAGTCGGCAAGGGCACGGGCCAGGCCGAAGTCGGCGATCCGGACGCGCTGGTCGTCGCCGAACAGCAGGTTCGCCGGCTTGATGTCGCGATGCACCAGGCCCCTGGCATGTGCGAACTGGAGGCCGCGGGCTGCCTCCAGGCCGACGATCGTGGCCTGGCTGAGCGACAGTCGGTAGCCGATGTCCAGCACGTTGCGCAGGCTCCCGCCGGCGAGGTACTCGGTGACGAGGTACGGCGGTTCGCCCAGCGCGTTGACTCCGTGGTTCACGTCGTGGACCACGACGATGTTCGGATGCGAGAGCGGTGCCAGCGCCTCGGCTTCGCGCTGGAAGCGGACCAGGAAGGCGTCGTCATCGGCCAGCGAGGCATGGAGGACCTTCACGGCGACGCGACGGCGAAGTTTCACGTCGTCGGCCAGGTACACGCGGGCAGATGCCCCGTTGCCGATGAGCGATCGCAGGCGGTAACGCCCGCCGAGCACGCGGCCGACCAGGTCTCCGGTGAAGGAACTGGCCACGGTCCGAGGCTACCGCCACCGCCGCTGGTGGTTGTGGGATGCGCCTGCACACGTCGTGGACCCCACGTTTCCCGGTCGGGTCCGATTGCGCCCCAGGCCTGCGAGGATGGAGTCGTGTCGCAAGCCGCGCTTCCTTCCGGGTCACCGTCGTCCGATCACCCCAGGGGCTTCGTCCTCCAGATACGGCGGCTCCTCGTTGCGCTTCTCGTCGCAGTTGCGCTTTTCGGCGTGTATTGGGGCTTCTCGCAGTCGACCACGCCGGTGCGTTCGACGCCCGAGGCGGTCGAGGCGCTGAGCCCTGTTCCCGGGGCGCAAACCGTGCCGAACCAGTCGACCGTCACTGCCGACCTCCAGTTCGGGATGGTCGGCGTGCTGATCATCGACGGCAAGGAGATCCCCGACGATCAGGCCCACTACGTCCGCGCCACCGGTGAGCTCTCCTTCACCCCCGGCGACGGCAAGGACCTGGTCCGGCTCCCGGGTGGTCCCCGCCTGGCAACGGTCATCTACTGGCCCGAACAGGGAAGCCGCGAGCTGAATGCGCACGAGTTCAGCTGGTCCTTTACCGTCACCTGACCTCCAGCGGCAACGTTCGCCTGACCCTTTCGTTCGCCGAGCTTCGTTGAGGCCTCACCGCAGAGGTGGCCCGCGATCGCCGGAGCCGCCAGACGACCAATCCGCCAAATTTCCCTCCCCGTTGCATCCATGCCGCTATCGCAGTCATCTCGGCGGCGTCCATGTCTGCTCGAATTCAACACAGCCGCCGGAGCGAGCCCGCCGGGTCGGTGTTGAGCTCGTGTCCCGAGGGCATGTCCATGCCGTCATGGTACGGAGTCGGTGTGACACTCAACCTTGGACCAGAAGGGCGCGGCACGAGCGCTCAGCCCACTCGTCGAGTTCGGTATTCGACCGTAGTCAAGGGCTGTAGACGCGATTTCGGTGGGCCGAAGATCTGGGGTGGCAGGACCCAGCCCAACAACGCCGTTCAGTTTGCTACCCCGACGCGCGCACTCAACCTTGCGGTGTTCTGGATCACCGGAGGGGTCCCGGTGACCCTGATCTGCCGTGAAGGTGGACTCGAACGACACACCGGTCGGGTTCAGGCGGTTTGGAGCAACGCCGAAGCGCTATCGGCCCGGTCTCCCACCGGGACGTGCGTGGCCGTGGTGGTGCGGGTCGAGCGGTTCTGGCGAACGGCGTCTCGGGCAACGAAGCAGATGCCGTCGTTGGTCGTGTCGTTGCGTGTGAGGAGATGGTCGGGCTTGTTTTGCCGTGGTCGAGGCCGCCTCGGCGGTGTTCTGAAACGCCGCACTCGGCGGGGTGTGTCGGATCAGATGACATCTCCGGTGGATCGGGGTCACACGGACCTCCTTCGGTGTTCTGGATCACCGCAAGGTTGATCGTGCGCGTCGGGGTATCCGACCGACCACACTTGACGACGCACCTAGCCCAACACCTAGCCCCGCTAGTCCATGACCTAGCCCTCCTGGCTGTGCGGGTGCGCCAGCCGCGAAGATGGGCAGGTGAGCACTGCCACCTCCCCCTCGCTCGAAGACTTCACCGCCGCCGCCGCCGCATGGCTGTCGGCCCACCGCGACCAGGCGCCGCCCGACTACGGCGCGATCCTCCCGCCGGGCATGGTCGAACGGGGCATCGCCTGGCAGAAGTTCCTCTACGCCGAGGGCTGGGCCGGCATCGACTGGCCGGTCGAGTTCGGCGGACGGGGCCTGTCCGCCGACCATCGCGCCGCCTGGGTCCGCGAATGCGCGCTCGCCGGAGTGCCGCCGTTCATCAACATGGTCGGCGTTGTCCTCGCCGGCGGGTCGACGCAGCTGTTCGGAACGCCCAAGCAGAAGGCCGAGCACCTGCGCCCGATCCTCGCCGCCGAGCGGGTGTGGTGCCAGCTGTTCAGCGAGCCCGGTGCAGGATCCGACCTCGGCTCGCTGCAGACGAAGGCGGTAGCCGACGGCGACACGTTTGTCGTAAGCGGACAGAAGGTCTGGTGCAGCGGCGGTCGCTACAGCGACTGGGGCATCCTCATGGCCCGCACCGATCCGACCGCACCGAAGCACAAGGGCATCTCGTTCTTCCTCTTCGACATGAAGCTGCCCGGTGTCGATATCCGTCCGCTGAAGCAGATGACCGGGGAGGCGGAGTTCGACGAGGTGTTCTTCGACGACGTTCGCATCCCGGCCGCGTCCCTGCTCGGCCCCCTCCACGGCGGCTGGATGGTCGGCATGGCCACCTTGACGAACGAGCGCGGCTCCATCGGCACCGCGTCGATCTCGCTCGGGCGGCGGATGGACAAGCTCATTGCTCAGCTGCGCACAGCCACGGGCGATGGCGACGGCATCGATACGGTGACCCGTGATTCGCTGATGCGCCTTGTGAGCACCGGCCGGGCCATGACCATGCTGGCCGGTCGGCAGGGCCCCGCTGCATCGACCGCTTCATCGCTGCTGAAGCTCGGCATCACCGAGCTCGGCTTCGCCACCGCCGAGGCCCGGGTCGGCCTCGCCGGGCCCCACGCCATGCTCGGCGGCAACGAGGCTGTCCAGGGGCTTCTCGCCGCGCCTGGAGGGCGCATCGCCGGCGGTACCAGCCAGATCCAGCGCAACCTGATCGGCGAGCGCCTCCTGGGGCTCCCTGCCGAGCCGAAGCCGACCGAGCCAAAACCGGCAGAGCCGAAGCCGGCCGAGCTGAAACGCTGAAGCCTCGCCGCGAGAATGCGCACTCAAGACCCGTGACGGATGGGCCGAAGGACCTATCCGTGCACGGTCTGCGTGAGCTCGTCCTCGCCCACCATCCGCCCGAAGCCTATGAGCGCTGCGTCGTCGTCGACGGCCACCATGTCTGTCGGCGTTGCAGCGTCCTCTACCCGATCGCGTTCGTCGTACTCGGGCTCTCGCTGGCCGGATTGCACTGGCCCGAGTCCCTCGACCGGCTACTGCTGTTGGCCCTACCGGCACCCGTCGTGTTCGAGTTCGTGCTCGAGCAGCTCGGGCTGATCCGCTACTCGGCGCGCCGACAAGTGGCCCTTACGACGGTCGCCGCGGCGGCACTCGGCCAGGGTTTCGCCCGCTACCTGTCACACGGCGGTGACCGCGTCTTCTGGACGATGGTCGCCATGCACGCCGGCATCTGCGTCATCGCACTCGCTGTCGGCACCGTCGTGCGCAACCGACATGCAGAGGCCGCACGGGTCTCCAACGAAGAGGCTCACCCACTGTTGCAGGGCTTCGAATCGGCGGACGAGTTCCGTGCCTACCTGGAGTCCGCATCGACCGGCGTGGGCGCTTCGACCTGCGTGGCCGCTTCGACCGGCACCGGGGCCGCCTCCGTCTGAACGGGCGCGGGCAGCACACCGGTCGCGAGAAGATCCGCGAACTGCACGGAGTCGAGGCTCAACACCCCGAGCTCCTGGGCCTTCGTCACCTTCGCGACACCCGGCTCGGCACCCACCACAATCGCGGTCGTCTTCTTGGACACGCTGCTCGGCGACTTGCCGCCCCGCTCCTTGATGGCCGCCTCGGCACCTTCGCGTGAGTACCCGTCGACCGTCCCGGTGACGACGATCGACATGCCGGCGAGCGTTTGCGGAAGCGTCGGCGCGGCCGGGCCCTCGAAGTTGAGTCCATATGCGCGCAGACGTTCGATGAGCTCGCGGTTCGCCGGGACTGCGAACCATGCGGCGACGCTTGCTGCGATCACACCGCCGACACCGTCGACCGCAGCGATGTCGGCCTCGGTCGCTTCGAGCAGCCCGTCCATGTGGTGGAACGCCCGAGCGATGACCTGGCCCATGGTGGCGCCCACATGGCGGATGTTGAGTCCGAACAACAGGTTGCCGAGCGGACGCTGCTTCGAACCCTCGATCGCGCCGACAAGGTTCTGCACCGACACCTCGCCGAAGCGCTCGAGGTCGCGGAGTCGGCCGATCCGAACCGGTAGCTCGTAGACGTCGCCCACGTTGTCGAGCAGTCCAGCCTCGATGAAGACGCCGACCGTGCGTTCGCCGAGCCCCTCGATGTCCATCGCTCCCCGCGAGCCGAAATGCACGATGCGGGCCCAAGCCTGCGCTGGGCAGTCGGCGTTGACACACCGTGTATCGCTCTCGCCCTCGGGCCGAACGAGGGGCTGCCTGCAAACCGGACATACGGTTGGGAAGATCCACTCCGCCAGGCCCTCAGGCCGGAGAGACAGCACCGGGCCGACAACCTCCGGAATCACGTCGCCGGCTTTGCGGACGATCACGGTGTCGCCTTCGCGGACGTCCTTGAGGCGCACCTGGTCCTGGTTGTGCAGCGTGGCCATGCCGACCGTGGACCCGCCCACGAACACCGGCTCGAGAACGGCGAACGGCGTCGCCTTCCCCGTGCGGCCGATCGAAACCATGATCCTGTTGAGCTTGGTGGTGCGCTCCTCCGGCGGGAACTTGTAGGCGATCGCCCACCGCGGTGCCTTGCTGGTCACACCGAGCTCGGCCCGCTGGTCGAGGTCGTCGATCTTGATGACGGCGCCGTCGATCTCGTACGGAAGGTCGTGTCGGTGCTCCTGCCAATACATGCAGTAGCCGAGCACCTCGTCGAGCGACGTGAGGACACGGATCTCCGGATTGACGGGAAAGCCGCAGTCGGCCAGGAACGCGAGCGTCTCGGAGTGCGTGCGGAACGATGGACCACCCTCGATGGCGCCTAGCTGGTAGCTGAGGAACGAGAGCTCGCGTCCGGCAGTGATCGTCGGGTCCTTCTGCCGCAGGCTGCCGGCGGCCGAGTTCCGCGGGTTCGCGAACAATGCGTCGCCCGACTCGCCGCGCCGCTTGTTGAGCGCAGCGAACGCGTCGACCGGCATGAACACCTCGCCCCGCACCTCGAGCATGGTCGGCACCGGCCCGCCGAAGGACTGTGCAGCCGACGCCTTTGGCTCGACGAGCCGCTTCGGCACAGCCGCAACGGTGCGCACGTTCTCGGTGACGTCCTCGCCGACGAGCCCGTCGCCACGAGTCGCGGCCCGGGCATACTCCCCGTCGCGGTAGAGCAGTGACATGGCCAGCCCGTCGATCTTCAGTTCACATACGAACTGCACAACGACATCGGAGCCGAGGATCCGTTCGTTGCGTTTCCACCAGCCCGCCAGTTCGGCCGCGTCGAACACGTTGTCGAGCGACATCATCGGCTGCAGGTGCCGAACGGCGCTGAACTGCGTGCTGGCCTGGCCGCCAACCTTCTGGCTGGGTGACTCGGCCGATGTCAGCTCCGGGCGTTCGGCCTCGAGACGACGCAGCTCGCGTACGAGCGCGTCGAAGTCGGCATCGGCGATCTCCGGGCTGTCGAGGTCGTGGTACCGGCGGTTGTGGTGGTCGATGAGGCCGCGGAGCTCCTCGACCCGCCGGGTCGCCGACGCCGGATCGTCGTCGGGTCCGCTGTCCTGACCGGTGCGCTCGTTCTGGGCGGACGCCATGGCAGCGGACCATAGCGGCCTGTCGGCCACCCGTCTGTTGGCACGATCCCTGGGCACGGCCCCTGGGCCCGGCCCCTGGGCACAATCCCTGGGCGCGGGCCGATCGCGGATCGCCGGTACCATCGCCGGCCGTGCCGACCCGGATGCAACAGGCGTGGCCGTGGACTCTGCGCGCGGTGTGGTTCGTGCTGCCGTTCGCCTTCGGCCAGCTGTTCGGTGACGGCCTCGCCGACTGCTCACGCCCGGTGCAGCTCGTCGCGGTCACGCTGGCCTGGACAGGCTGGGGCCTTGGGCTGGTGGCCACCCTGATCTTCCATCCGGCGGGGCTCGTCCTCCTTCGGGCAGCTGCACCGCTCGCACTGGCCGCGGCGGTCTGGTCGTGGGTGCACGCACGACCGGCGGGGGTGGCCGTGAGTATCGGCCTGGGCGCGGCAGTGTTGGCCGTCATCGTCGTGCACTCGGCCGAGACCGGGCTGCTCGCGGTGAACGGGCCTGCGTACCCGAACGAGCGCCGCTTCCTGCTACGCCCTTCGGCCGTGCTGCTCGTCGGGCCGATACCACTTGCCGGAGCATTCCTGGCCTCTGGACCGGTCGCAGGGCCGCTCCTCCTTGCTGCCCGGCAGTGGGTCCTCGGTGGCGTTGCCACCGTGCTCGGGGCCGGGCTCGTGTTCGTGACCTCGCGGTCGCTGTACGCAGTCGCCCGCCGCTTCGTCGTGTTCGTACCCGCCGGATTCGTCGTGCACGACGAGTCGACACTGAGGGAACCGGTCCTGTTCCGGCGTCAGGACATCGAGATGCTCCGCGCCGCGCCCGCCGGTTCGGATTCACTCGACCTCACCGCCGGCGCGCCAGGCCTCGCGGTCGAGGTGCTCCTGCGGGAGAAGGTCGAAGTGACAAAGGTGACCGGGCCCCGCGATCTCGGCATGACAGGGAAGACCGCACGCTTCCTGATCGTGCCGACCCGGCCCGGACGACTCCTCGCCACTGCAGCAGAGCGTCGTTACCCGACGGGCTGAACGTCCGTCGCCCGCGCGATGCCGCCCGCGATCACGACCTCGCCGCGGTAGAGGACGACCGTCTGCCCTGGCGCGATGCGGGGATGGGGCTCCGCGAAGTGCACCGTCGAGGAACCTGCGTCATACACCGCCGGCACGGCCTCACCGTGTGCGCTCGACTGCACGAGGACCGAACCCTCGATGCATAGGTCGGGCGACAGCGTCGTGACGGTGTGCAACGCAACGGAGTCGACCAGCAGGTCAGCGAGCGATCCGACCACCACCTCGCGCCGATCGCAGTCGATGTCGACCACAAACCGGCGATCCGTTCCACCCAGCCCGCCCAGACCCTTTCGCTGCCCGATGGTGACCAGCTCGATCGCGTCCACCGAGCCAACGACGACTCCCTGGCCGTCGACCACCCGAGCAGTACGCAACGGGATGCGATCGCCCAGGAACGTGCGCCGCCCGCCGCCGGCCTTGGCCACGAAGCAGACGTCCATGCTCTCCGGCTTGTCGGCCGTCCTCAGCCCCAGCGCGGCGGCATGTGCCCTCACGGCGGCCTTGCTCAGCTCACCTACCGGGAACAGGCAGCGGCGCAACACGTCCTCACCGAGCATGTGCACCACGTAGCTCTGATCCTTCACCCGGTCGACAGCCCGGCCGAGCGCGAGGTGGCCTTCGAGCGTGACGATGCGCACGTGATGACCCGTCGCAATAGCGTCGAAACCGAGCACGTCGGCCCGCCGCAGCAGGCGGTCGAACTTGATGTGACGATTGCACTCCACGCACGGATTGGGCGTCGTCAGTTCCTGATGGGCCCGCACGTATGGCTCGACGACGTAGCGCTCGAAGTCGTCGCCGAAGTTGAAGACGTAGTGGTCGATGCCGAGCTGCTGCGCGACCCGGCGCGCATCATCGACATCCGCCACGGAGCAGCAGCCCGAGTCGGTCTCCCCACCCCACAGCTTGAGCGTGGCACCGGCGACCTCGTGACCCTGCTCGATCAGCAACGCAGCCGCAACCGAAGAGTCGACCCCGCCGGACATGGCCACGAGGACTTTCATGCGAGCAGCCTGGCGACGGCGCGCGGCAGCACTTCGAGGACGAGATCGACGTCGGCATCGGTCGTCGATGCGCCGAGGGTGAGTCGCAACGACCCGAGCGCGCGCTCCTTCGGAACACCCATGGCCAGCAGCACCGGCGACACGTGCAACGCACCGCTGGCACAAGCCGACCCGGCGGATGCACTCACGCCGTCGCGGTCGAGCAGGATAAGCAGTTCCTCACTCTCGATGCCATCGATGCAGACATGCGCACTTCCCGCTGCGCGCGCCGCCAGTGTCGTCACGGCCGCTCTCGGAATCGCCGAGCACAACCCCGCGAGCAGCCGATCGCGCAGACGGCCGACCCGCAGCACGGTTGCCGACCGACGGGCATCGGTGATGACCGCAGCCTCGGCCATGGCCGCTATGCCTGCGACGTTCTGCGTGCCGCTGCGGCGATCACGCT
>JAYUDQ010000666.1:0-3581 GCA_043739745.1 Acidimicrobiia bacterium
GGCACCGCGTTCGGTCGTACCGGACAGGCGGTACCGAGCATCGACGCCGGTGGCCTTCACGGGGACATCGACCTGGAGCTCCGGCGCGGTGGCGTCGACAATGAACGTCACCGCCTTCCTAGCCCCGCCCCGCCACAGCAGACCCCCACCGGACGACACGCTCAGCACATGGGTGCCCTCTCGTAAGGTGGGCGGCTGCCACGTGATCGTTCCGCTGGCCCGCGTGACGATCGCCGGCGCGCCGTCGACGAGCACCGTGGCGCTTGCGGCAGCAGACGCAGGCCCGACGTGGATCTCGATCCGCGACGCGGTCAGCCCCGCTGGCGTGAACGCCTGACCGCGGCCGATGTTGCGGATCGTCAGGGAATTGCGAGCCACGGCGAACGGCATCAGTGCAACCAACAGCACCAGGGCGAACACTGCGAGCACGGCGTAGACCGTGGCCCGGTAGGTGTCACGAGGTTTCTTGTAGCCGCTGTAGACGGACGGAACAATCGGCGGACGCGAACCCTTTGCGAGGCGGCGAAGCAGGTCATCCGGATGCGGCGACCGGGCGCGCGAAGACTGGAGGGCGTCGCGGCGCATCATCGAGGGAGCACCAGGCCGACGCTCATGAGGGCCCCGAACACGAGCTGCAACCGGCTCGTCGCGCCGAGAACCGGTATCAGTGCCCGCCCGGCCGCTCCGGACCTCACCGCTCGCACCCCGGGTAGGGCCGGCAGGATGGCCGCGAGCGCGACGAGGACCAGGGCGTGATGCGCCACCGCGGCCACGATCGACACGAGCGCCAACGCGAGCGCCACGAGTCCGATGTACAAGGTCCGGGTGCGGGCGTCGCCGAGGCGCACCGCCAGTGTGCGCTTCCCCGACTCGGTGTCGCCAGGGATGTCGCGCAGGTTGTTCGTGACGAGTAGTGCCGTGGCGAGCAGGCCGACCGGGATGGCGGCCACTACGCCGAGACGCGTGACCCGCTCGTTCTGGACGTAGGCCGTCCCGGTCACGGCGACGAGTCCGAAGAACGTGAACACGAACAGCTCGCCAAGCCCGGCGTAGCCGTAGGGACGGGGGCCGCCCGTATAGAACCACGCTGCGAGGATCGCCGCTGCGCCGACCGCGAGCAGCCACCACGACGTCACCGAGGCGAGCACGAGACCGGCTGCGGCAGCGGCCCCGAATGCGCCCAGCATTGCTGATTTGACCGCCAGCGGGCTGGCCAGCTTCGAGCCGACCAGTCGCAGCGGACCTACTCGGGCGTCGTCCGTGCCACGGATGCCGTCGCTGTAGTCGTTCGCGAAGTTGACACCGATCTGCAGGGCGAGGGACACGACGAGCGCGAGTACGGCGCGCCACCACATGACGGAGCCCTCGACGTCAGCGACGGCCGTTCCCACCGCGACTGGGACCAGTGCTGCCGGAAGCGTGCGCGGACGGGCCCCGGCCCACCAGAGGCGCCATCCGGCCGGTGGAACGGCGGATGCGGCCGGAGTAGACGTCATCATCACTGCAAAGGATTGCACCAATGGGCCTTCAACGTCACCCATCGGTCATTTCGGATGGTTCCCCGACCGGACGCGGCCCGTGGAACGATGGTTGTGATGTCGACGGATCCATGCACTGGCGACCGATGAACACGGCTGTCTGGTCGGCTCGGTTGGTGCTCGCTGTGGTGTTTTGCGCAGCCGCGGTCGGGAAGGCTCGTGACCGAGCAGGCACCGTCGCGTCGGCCCGGGACCTCGGCGTTCCGGGGCACGCAGTGGCGGCCGTCGCGTCGCTGCTCCCGATTGCCGAAGCCACCGCCGCGCTGCTGATCGTCGTCCCGTCCACGAGTCGAATCGGCGCGGTGATCGCACTCGTGCTGCTGAGCGCCTTCAGCGTCGCAATTGTCACGACCCTTCGGGCGGGGCGCACGCCGACCTGTCACTGCTTCGGCGTCCGTTCCGACCGTCCGATCGGCGGCGACACCCTGGTGCGCAACAGCGCGCTCATGCTGCTCGGCATCGTCGTGCTCGCCGGCGCAAGATGAGCAGGACATGACCGCGCAGTTGGTCGCCATCGACCTTTCGGCGGGCGACGAATTCGTCGACGCGCTCCGACGGGTGTGGGACGACGGCGATGCGGCGCTTCCCGTCGATCCCCGCCTCCCGCCGCCGGCACGCACGGCGCTGCTCGAGTCGCTGCGCCCGGCGATGGTCCTCCACGCCGGTGGTGTACGCGAACGGCTGCCCGGTGGCGTCGCCGTGCTCGACGGCGATGCCCTTGTCGTGGCCACTTCCGGATCCACCGGCGTGGCAAAAGGCGTCGTGCTCACCCACGCCGCGATACGTGCATCGGCCGAGGCAACCTCCGTCCGGCTCGGTGTCGATGCCGACGCGGATCGCTGGCTGTGCTGCCTGCCGGTCGCCCACGTCGGCGGGCTGTCGGTCGTCACGCGTGCCCTGCTGACCGGCACCGCGCTGACCGTCCTCCCCGCGTTCGACACCGAGGCCGTGGTCGCTGCGGGTCGATCGGGCGCGACGCTCATTTCGTTGGTGCCCGCGGCCCTCGATCGACTGGCCGCCCTGGGGCCGGGCACCGTCGCGGCGTGGCGCGTCGTGCTGCTCGGAGGGTCGGCCATGCCGCCGACACCGCCCACCAACGCGGTGAAGTCGTACGGGATGACGGAGACCGGGAGTGGTGTGATCTACGACGGCCGGCCGCTGGACGGGGTCGAGATGAGGATCGACGAGGGGCAGGTGCTGTTGCGCGGTCCCATGCTGCTGCGCGCCTACCGCGGCCGACGGCCCGGAACCGACGTGCTGCTGCCTGAAGGCATCGACCCCCGAGATCCGGACGGGTGGTTCGCGACCGGCGACGCGGCGCACCTCGACGCCGGCGGGCGCCTTGTCGTCGATGGCCGCATCGGTGACGTCATCGTCACCGGGGCCGAGAAGGTCTGGCCCGAGCCGGTCGAGCGGGTACTGGCCGCAGCGAGGGGCGTGGCGGACGTGGCCGTCGGCGGTCGCCCCGACCCGAACTGGGGTGCCCGGGTGGTCGCGTACATCGTGGCCAAGGACCCGGCTGCCCCGCCGACGCTTGGCGCGCTGCGTGAAGCCGTGAAGGCGCAGTTGCCGGCGTATGCGGCTCCGCACGAGCTCGTACTCATGCAGCAAATTCCTCGGACCGCGATCGGCAAGATCCGCCGTTCCGCGCTGCGCTGAGTCGCCTACCGGGCCCGACCCGGAAACACCCTGCTTCGCGCGTGCGGCGGTCCGGAACCACCTTCAGGCGGATCGGTTCATGTGGTCGGAGACTTCTCCCTCACGGTTCCCGACGCGTACCCACCACAACCGCCCAGCCGTCAGGCCATCCGAATCGAGACAGCGTTGGCCATCAGCCGCCCCCGTTGGGTGAGCACGGCCCGCCCATCGTCGATCGTGATCAGCGCCGCATCGGTCAGTTCCTCGATGTCGTCCCCGGAGAACGCGCCCAGCGGGACACCGGTCCGGGTCCGCAAGGCCAACTGCAGCCGTTCGAGGCGACGGGACTGGTCGTCCAACGTCTCGCTCCCGGCCTCGGGCGAGGCCGGCTCCTCGACGAGCGTG
>JAYUDQ010000667.1:0-3566 GCA_043739745.1 Acidimicrobiia bacterium
GAGCAACTACGCGGCGTGAATCGCCAACCACACTCGCTCGGGGGTGCAGGGCATGTCGATGTGGCGCACGCCGAGATGCGAGAGGGCGTCGATGACCGCGTTTTGGATCGCGGGCGTGGAGCCGATGGTGCCCGACTCACCGATGCCCTTGGCCCCCAACGGGTTGCGGGGGCTGTCGGTCTGGGTGTTGGTGGTCTCGTACGACGGCAGTTCGGCTGCGGACGGAATCGCGTAGTCCATCAGGTTGCCGGTCTGGGGGTTGCCCGACTCGTCATACCGCACCCACTCGAACAAGGCCTGCGCCGCGCCTTGGGCGATGCCGCCGTGCTGCTGGCCCGCGACGAGCAGCGGGTTCAGGATGCGACCGCAGTCGTCGACTGCGATGTGGCGGAGCATCTTCACTCCGCCGGTCTCCGTATCGACCTCGACGACTGAGACGTGGGCGCCGAACGGGAACGTGGAACCCTGCCCATCGAAATCGAGTTCGTGGCGAAGAGGGCCCGGCTCGATCCCCTCTGGAAGCTGCGAGCCGTCGTGCGAGGCGGCCGCGAGTGCAGACCACGAAATCGACTTCGAAGGGACACCCGCAACTTGCAGACCGTCGTCACTCTTCACGATGTCGTCGGCTGCCGCTTCGAGCAGGTGCGCGGCGATCTGCTTGGCCCGGGTCATGACCTCGGTCGATGCGAGGTGAATAGCACTGCCGGCCGTCTGCAGCGAACGTGAGCCCAAAGTTCCCGAACCACGCGGCACCCTTGCGGTGTCGGAGTTCACGAGCGTGATGTTCGCCATCGGGATGCCGAGCACCTGGGAGGCGAGCATGGCGAACGCCGTGGCGTGGCCCTGGCCGTGCACGCTCGTCCCGGCGAAGACGCTTGCCGTGCCGTCGTCGTTGATTTCACATGCGCCGTATTCGATGTGCAGCCCGACCGGGGCGGTGACCTCCACATACGCCGACACACCGACGCCAAGTTGTTTCACGTCGCCCGCGTCCCGGCGGCGGGCCTGCTCGGCCCGGAGCGAGGCGTAATCGGATGCCTTCAGAACGGCGTCGAGCGCAGCCTCGTAGTCTCCGGAGTCGTAGTTGCCGCCGGTGGAGGTGGTCATCGGCTCGGAGAACTTCGGGATGAAGTTGATGCGACGGATCTCTGCCGGGTCGACGCCCGTCATATCGGCCGCAACGTCGAGCACCCGCTCGATGAGCTGAGTTGCTTCCGGGCGACCGGCACCCCGATATGCGCCGACCGTGGTGTTGTTCGTCAACGCCGTATGGGCCTGGAACTTCACGGACGGAATGTCATACACGCCGACGGACATCATTTGGGTCAGCATCGGCAGGATGGCGCCGAGGGCTGGGTAGGCGCCGGCTGCCGCCACGACCGTGGCGTCGAGGCCGACGATGCGGCCGTTGTTCTTCACGCCGAGCTTCGCCGTCATGACGTAGTCGCGGCCGTGCACGAGCGACACCATGTCTTCGGAGCGGGTCTCGGCCCACTTCACCGGGGCGTTCAGTGTCATCGCCGCCTTGGACGCGATGACGTACTCCACATATATCGCAGCCTTCGGGCCGAAGCCGCCACCAACCCACGGGCAGATGAGACGCAGCCGGCCCGGCTCGAGACTGAGCGCCGGAGCCATGGCAGCCTGTGCGCTGTGGGGTGCCTGATGTGAGAGCCAGCACGTCAGCGTGCCGTCAGCCTGGGGTACGGCGAGCAGGCCATTGTTCTCCATCGGCACGCCGGCGAGGCGCTGGCTGACCATCGTGACCTCGGCGACCACGTCGGCGTCCTCGAGCGGGTTGGCGTCTTCGCCGTGCGCCGTCGCGAAGCACACGTTCGAGCCGTGCTCGGGGAAGAGCAGCGGCGCGTCGGGCTTGAGCGCTTCTACTGCGGACATGACGACGGGAAGCGGTTCGATGTCGAGAATTACTGCTGCGGCGGCGTCGACAGCCTGGCTCTTGGTCTCGGCGACGACCGCAGCGCAGATGTCGCCGACGAACCGAACGCGATTCGCGGCGAATATCGGACGATCGAGCGCCGGCGGCATCATCGGGAAGCCATTCAGCGAGCCGAGACCCATCGCGTTGCCGGAGTGGTAGATGGCGCGTACGCCCGGCATGTTTTCGGCCTCGCTGATGTCCACCGAGTTCAGCAGCCCGTGCGCGACCTCCGAACGCACGAAGGAGATGTGCAGCATGCCGGGCTCGACCATGTCATCGAGATATTTGGCCTCGCCGGTGAGCAGCGTTGGATCTTCGAGGCGCAGCACCGAGTTACCAAGAATTGAACCGGATGATGTCATGTGACTTCCCCCTTGACATGGCTGCTCGCCGCGCTAGACCCCGGCAGATTCGTGCAGCCTTCGCGACGATACACCCCTCGCACACGGCCGTTGGCTAGACGCCGACCGGGATAATGCTGCACACCTTCTTCGACCGGCTGTTCGACGGATGGCGAGCCAACTTCGCGATGCAGAGCGAGTCGCGACAACGCGCCGGCTTTGATGCCCTCCCCGACCTCGACGCCCTGCGGGGCAATCGCGATCTCCTCCACGTCAACGCGCTGGGTGCGTTCGACGGCGACCCAGCCACATCGTCGCGACACGTCGTCCACGGCGCCACGGTGCGTGCCCTACGCAACGGCCTGCCGATGGTCGGCATGCCCGCCAAGGGAGCCGGACCAGGCGCCGATCACACAGCTGCTGGAGCAGTGGAAGGTCAGTCGGGCGCTGCCCGGCGACGCCGACGTGGCGCAGATCCGCGCAGCAGCTGACGAGGTGCTGTCCAACCCGATATGCCGCGAGGAGGCCAAGCAGCGCTCGCTCGCCTTCGTTGGACTCGACGGTGCCGAACTCGCCGCCGACTCGGTCGAGGCGTTGATCGCCGGTGCGTAGGCTCGCTCAGCGACGACACGTTCTAACGCTCGGGCCTCGCACAGAACGCAGGCCCTCGATCTCGCGGCGCTCAATCATCCTCGCAAATCTCGCGCCGAACAGTCGGCGGCACAATTTGACTCACCCAATCAGTCGAATTGTTGTGCCCAGCGTCAAGGGCCAACGTTCAGTGAGCCCAGTTGGTGGACTTGAATGCTGGAATATCGAAGGTGCCCGATGGGTCTTCGTCATCGACTTCGGCAGCGAGCTGTCCGGTCGCTCGTTCTCCGCCAAACACGAGTGGCCAAGCGCGCCGCCCAGATTCGCTCGACAAGACGATCCCCCATCCAGGGTGGGGGCCATCGCCCCTACCCACACTCTTCCCAATCGAATCGAGAATGGCGGTCAACCACGGGTCAGCGCAGTCAATCACTCACGACCCACAACCAGCCAGACGGTGGCAGATGTCCAAAGCGCGTCTGGTGATCACTGCGGTTGTTGTCGAGGGTCGGTCCCAGGCCGAGGTCGCTCGTGCCTACGACGTCTCCAAAGGGTGGGTCAGCAAGCTCGTCGCCCGCTTCCGCTCCGAGGGTGAAGCCGCGTACGAGGCACGCTCGCGGCGACCCGCCACGTCACCGAACGCGACCCCTCCAGCGACGGTCGAACTGATCACCGACACCCGCGTCAAGCTCAGC
>JAYUDQ010000668.1:0-3564 GCA_043739745.1 Acidimicrobiia bacterium
CGGCGTCGGCCACGCCCACGAGCGGTTCGCGAAACGGCAGGTTCAGATGGACCGGACCCGGACCGAACGGCCCGTCCGTCGCCTCGATCACGCTGCGGGCGCCGACGGACCGCCATGCGCGGCGATTCTCGACGGCGGCCACACCAGGGTCGCAGAACCACCGGACGCTCGTGCCGTAGAGCCGCTGTTGGTCGACGGTCTGCGGAGCACCGATGCCATGGAGCTCGGGGGGCCGGTCGGCGGTGCACACGATCATCGGCACCCGGTCGAGGTCGGCTTCCACGACCGCAGCGTGGTATTGCGCCGCAGCCGTGCCGCTCGTGCAGGCGAGCACCGCCGGCCGCCCGGTGGCCCGGCCGATGCCGAGGGCGACGAACGCTGCGCTCCGTTCATCGAGCACCACGTGGAGCGGCAGGCCCGAGGCTGCGATGGCGAGGGCCAGCGGGGTCGAACGCGAGCCGGGCGACACGACCGCGGCGGACACACCGCCGCGCTGCCATTCATCCACCAACGCCGCACAGAACGAGGCCTGGAGGTCTGCGGGGTTCCCGGTCATGTCACGATGATGGCGTGCCCCGCGTCCCAACGGTGAACACGCGCTGAGGCGTTTCTGACTCTTCGCGACGGTTCCGGTTTGGTTTCAGGTCACAGTTGGGGGGTGGCCGGTGGGCTTGTCGGTCAGAAGGATGGGGCACAAGCACCCCTCCCGAAACGGTGTTCGCGCCCTGCCCCGCGTCGTGGAGTTCTGTCAACGTCGGATGCATGAACAGCTCACGCCAGCAACCTGCGCCGACAACCACCACCCCTGCGTCAAGGGCCGTGCCGGGAGGTGTCTCACCGGCAGCCCGAAACCACCGGGCGCTGCTTCGGTCGGTGTTTCGGATCTGCCTCGTCGTGTCGCCGCTCCTGGCGGTGCTCCTGTCCGGAGGTGATGCCTCCGCCGCGACGGCGCCTCCCACGCCGACCATCACGGTCCGCGCCAACACCCGCCTGCGCTTCGTCGGGAGCAACGTGCAGTGCATCGTTGCCGCCAACGAGCGGTCGGTGCCCTTCGATATCGACTGCTTCGTCGACAAGGGCAACCAGGGACAACTCGGGGCCTACCACGCCGCCCTCGACGGGGACAACCAGGCCAGGTTCACTCGCACGACTATCAGCGGCATACACCTCGCGGGCGGCATCGGCGAGCAGATCTGGTCGGACCCCGAGAAGCAGCACGGAACGACCGATTACGTCGAATCGACGGCAGTATCCGTTCGCCTCGGCGACGTCGTGCGGATCGGCGCCACGAACCTCTACTGCCTCTATCAGATCAGCGATGTGATCGACACGGGAGCGCCGGCGGTGGCCTGCATGTACGTCGGCAACGTGGGGTCGAGCACCGGGAGCAACTCCGACGATCTGTTCCGGGTCACCGCCGACAGTGCGGCCCAGAACGGCCGACACGCCATCTTCGTGAGCAATCGCGTGGCCGCCGTCTTGGCGTTGCACGAGGGCTCGCGCCCGGAAGTGCTGTTCCAGCGCAGCCACTTCAGATGAGCGTCGTACGAACGCAAGCGAACCGGCGGTCAAGCGCCGCTCGAGTCGTCGCCGTCGTGGTCCTGCTCTCGTGCTCGGTGGCAAGAGCGACGGGCGTTGCCGGGGCCTCTGTGACCGGCAACGCACCGGGCCCGGTGCTCGAGTCGAGCGGCCAGCCGGGAACCCTCGCTGGATCGCAGTTCACCGCCGTCGCGGCGGGCGCCTTCCACACATGCGCGCTTCGGCGGGTCGGTACTGTCGTCTGCTGGGGATCCAACTATGTCGCGCCACTCGGCAACGGTACGACCGAGGACAGCCCGACGCCGACCGACGTTTCGAACCTGACCGATGTCACCGCCGTGGCCGCCGCATACGACCATTCATGCGCCGTGAACCGAACCGGAAAGGTGTTGTGCTGGGGCTTCAACGACCAAGGTCAACTCGGCGTCGACACGAGCGACGACAGCACCATTCCGATCGATCTGTACCCATACAAAGCCGGATTCACGGCTATCGCTTCGGGCTACGACCATTCTTGCGGGCTCGACAGATACCGGATCTACTGCTGGGGCATCAACCGAGAAGGGCAGCTCGGCAATGGCACCACCGAGGACAGCGCATTTCCGATCGGAGTGTCGTATCGGCCCGAGGTCAAGTTCCTGCCGAAGGCCGTAGCCATCGCCGTCGGTCGGCGACACTCGTGCGCAATCCATTCCACCGGTCGTCTCACGTGCTGGGGTGACAACACGTACGGACAGCTTGGCGATGGGACGACCCTCAGCCGCTCCACAGTGGCCACTTGACACGCCGGTCACGCAATCGGCGGAACCGCAGACCTCGATGGACCGGGCCGCGAAAATGGTGCCGCTGTACACTCCGCTGACGATGACGCGTCCGCCTGCAGGGAAGCGGAGGTTCCGGGGCGGCTGCCCGTCGCCAAGTGACCACGCCGACGCGAACCTCGATCGTCCGAGCTCACCCCCTCCGATGGAGGCGATGTTCCTGCGGGTGTTCCTGCTCCTGCGGGCCTACCACGTGTTCTCCGCCCTCCTCACGTTGGTGTTCGATCGGCGACGGTTTTCGCGGCCTCGCCTGGCCTGGTCGGCCTTCGCCATACTCGCGGCCGAATCGACGTGGTTGACCCAGGGGACCCTCCGCCGCCGCGACTACCGGGACGCTCCTACGGCCGCCGTCGACGTGGGCTGCACGGCGATCGGCCTGGTGCTCTGCGCGCTGGCATTGCCCGCCGAAGAGCAGTTCAACGCTGCGAACTGGATGTTCCCGGTGACGCTCATGAGTGGCGTGGGGGGCGCCGCGGCCTTCGAGCGACGGCGCCAAGGGTTCGTGTCCACCGCCGTGCTGGCGGGAACCTACGTGGCCGCCACCGGCGGGAGTTCGAAACGGCACGGCATGGCGATGGCCCTGGGCGTAGCGCAGTACTTCAACTGTTGGATCGCGGGCGACATCCTGACCGGACGGGTACGACGTACGGCGGCCCAGATCGCGCGCCTCCGTGCCGAGGCCGTAGACACGGCGAAGGAACGGGGTCGCAATGAAGCCCGTGTTCGATTGCAGGCCGATCTTCACGCCGGCGCGCTGGAAGCGCTCAAGACGGTGCACGACCACATCGTGGTCGGTGACGTTGGAGGGGCCAAGCTCAGCGCCCGAGGAGAATCGGCGAGGCTGCGAAGGGCTCTGCGAGGCGACGAACGCCAGCCTGCTTACATGCGATCGCGTATCGAAGAAGTCGTGGAGCGTCACGCCGAGTCAGCGCTGCGGATCGAGTTCGTCGACGACGGCGAGGATCCCACGCTCGGCCCGTCGGCCGCAGACGCCATGTGCGACATGCTCGATGCTCACCTCAACTTGGCAGCAACACGCAGCACTCCGGACGCGTCGTCGGGAGCCGCCGCCCCACGTCGAGTGGTCGTCGCCATGACCGTCGATAAGGATGATCTCGAGCTCAGCATCCGATGCGGTATCGCTCGATCCGCGGATGCACTGCCGCTGGCTCCGTCTCTCGTCACCGCGTGGACCAGAGCGGGG
>JAYUDQ010000669.1:0-9026 GCA_043739745.1 Acidimicrobiia bacterium
TTGCGCTGGTGGTCGGCCACACCCGCCTGCTGTGCGTCGCGGGCCTGCGCCGCAGCGGTGCGGGCCGCGGTGAAGGCGACGCGGGCGGCAGCCAGGGCCTCGCCTGCTCGCTCCGCCTCGCTCACGGCGCGTCTTGCGTGCCCGTGTGCCTCTTCCAGGGCGACACCTGTCGCACCGGATGAACCCGCACCGGCGCGCCAACCCGTGCCCGCAAAGCGGTCGCCTGCAGGCGTGACGATGACCGATTCCGGATTCGCCAACGCCGCGTCGAGCGCATCAGTCCAGCCGCCACCGACGCGGTACGCGCCGGCCAGCAAGGCATCGAGCGCAACCGACACCTCGGGGTCGACGGCGCGCACATGACCTCGTACCGCCTCCGCCTCGGAGAAGCCGGTGAGGCTCGCATCCACGCCAGACCCGTTGCCATGACCGGCGCCGCTCACCCGCGCGGCAACTGTGCCTAGCGCGAACACTGCACCCGAGAGGTTGGACTGATGCAGTCGGGCGAGGGCTGCGCGTGCTGCGTCACGGTCACGGACGACAACCGCAGCGATCGTCTCGCCGAGTGCCGCCTCGAACGCCGCCTCCCAACCCGCATCGACATCGACCAGATCGAGAAGCGTTCCTACGATCCCATCAAGGCCAGCGAGACGCTGTGCCCCGGCTCTCGCGCGGGCCTCGTCGAGCGCTGCGGACAACGCCTCGACCCGCGCCTGCCATGCCCGCCGCTCTCCCTCGGTAGCCCGCAGATCGTCCTCGCCCGACCGCACACGACCCTCGGCGGCCACCAGATCGGCGTCGGCGGCTTCGAGTGCCGCAGTGGCAGACGCGATCGCAGCCACGGCCGAGACTGCGTCGCCCTCGCCGACGACAGCGACCAATGATGCGATCTCGGCTTCGAGCGCGGTCGACTCCCGGATGAGGCGCGCAATGCGGTCCGCGACCGATGCAGCCCGCACATCCAGGCGGGTGGCATCGGCCAGGGCCCGCTCGGTCGCCTGTCGGCGGGCGCCCAGTTCCGAACGCAGCTCGGCGGAACTGGGTCCGGTGCGTTCGCCGTCCGCCGCGTCGTCGGCGCCCCAGGAGGAGAGGAACAGGTCGCGCTCTTCCGCGAGGGTCTGCTCCTGGTCAGCCAAATCGAGGAACAGCGGTGGCAGGTCGGTCGCCTCGTTCTCGACCCGTCCGAGCTCGTCGATGAGCCGTGCCGCCTCGGCCGACAGCGACTCGACCACGCCCTGATCGATGAACGCGTTGCGGTCCCGTTCGATGCCGCGACGGCGCTCGCCGAGGAACGCAAGCTGCCCGCGGGCCTTCTCGTACAGCGCCTCGGCGCGGGCGAGGACCTGGCCGAGGTCGACACCGGAGAATGGGTCGTCCGCTGCGACAGGTGTGGACGCGCCTCCCATCGCGGACAGCTGCGATTCGGCCAGCAGGACGTCCGTGTCGAGGCGGGCCAGTTCGCTTCGAAGCGCCGCCTCACGGGCCGCCATCTCCGACCTGGCGCGGGTGCTCGTCTCCGACCTCGTCCGGAGGCCGGCCAGTTCACGCCCGGCGAGATGCATGCGGATGGCCCGCAGCTCCACCGTCATCTCCTCATGCTTGCGAGCCGACTCGGCCTGGCGCTCGAGCGGGCGGAGCTGACGGCGGATCTCGCGGAGCAGGTCGCCGAGGCGCACGAAGTTGGACTCGGTGGCCTCGAGCCGACGCTGGGCCCGCTCCCGGCGCTTCCGGTATTTGAGGATGCCCGCCGCCTCCTCGATCACCGCCCGCCGGTCCTCCGGCCGCGAATCGAGGATGGCAGCAAGCTGGCCCTGGCTGACGATGACGTGCTGCTGACGGCCGACGCCCGTGTCGGAGAGCAGCTCCTGGATGTCCAGTAGTCGGCAGCCGGCGCCGTTGATCGCGTACTCGCTCTCGCCGCTGCGGAACAGCGTGCGGGTGATGGTGACCTCGGCGAACTCGATCGGCAACAGCCCGCTGGAGTTGTCGATGGTGAGCGACACCTCGGCCCGACCCAGCGCAGCCTTCTTCGAAGTACCCGCGAAGATGACGTCTTCCATCTTGTTGGAGCGGATCGTGCGGGCACCCTGCGCGCCGAGAACCCACGCAACGGCGTCGACGATGTTCGACTTGCCCGAGCCGTTGGGGCCGACGACGACGGTGATTCCGGGTTCGAGATCGAGCGTGGTCGACTCGGCGAAGGACTTGAAACCCTTCAGTGTGAGCGTCTTCAGGAACACGCGAGCACCGAGACCTGAGCAACTGGTTGGGTGAGCTGATCTGCGGGCGCACGGAACATGGGCGACGGAAGGCTGCCACACGCAAAGTTGTGGATTTCTCTGGGGAGAACGCCCAGCGCGCGCGGAACATACCCGTCAGACTGTGGACGACGCTGGGGACAACGGCGGACAATTCGCGCCGGTCTGGGGAAACGCCCAAAACAACGGTGGATCGACCGCGATCGGCTGTGGACAACAGCAGATACCCTGGCGGGGTCGCAGGTTGCATCACCCGATCGGTGGAATTGCCCTTCCGGGCCGGCCGACCCAAGATGACGAACGGCCTGCAAACGAGACACGGGCACGACGGAAAGGGAACGAGATGGCTGAGCTGACGGCTGAAGAGGTCCGTGCAGACGTGACCGCGTGGGCGGCTGCGAACTGGAATCCCGAGGACACTGTCGCCGAGTGGTGGCAGAAGCTGGCCGACTCCGGCTACTCGCTCCCGATGCTCCCGGAGACCATGGGCGGCAAGGGGTACGGGCGGGAGTTGGCCATGGCCGTCAACCGTGCCCTTGCCGATTCGAACGTGCTCGGCCCGCCCACCGGCCTCGGCGCAATGCTGGCCGCCCCGACGTTCGCCGTCCATGCGTCGACCGAACTCCAGAAGGAGTTCATCCCGGGAATCATCAACGGCCAGGACGCGTGGTGTCAGCTGTTCTCGGAGCCGCAGGCCGGCTCCGACCTCGCCGGCCTGCAGACCAAGGCCATCCGCGACGGCGACGAATGGATCATCACCGGCCAGAAGGTGTGGACGTCGGGCGGTCAGCACGCCCGCTGGGGCATGCTCCTCGCCCGCACCAACCCCGAGGCACCGAAGCACCAGGGCATCACGTACTTCGCCTTCGACATGGACCAGCCCGGCGTCGATGTCCGCCCGCTGCGGGAGATGACCGGACGGGCCATGTTCAATGAGGTGTTCATCGACGAGGCCCGCGTGCCCGATGCGAACGTCATCGGAGGGCTCAACAACGGTTGGGCCGTCGCCAACACCACCCTCATGGTCGAGCGGGCCTCCATCGGAGGCGGAGGCACCGCAGGCCTCGCCCTCGCACTTCCCGGCAAGATCGCCGGCCAACTGGGCCGGCGCGTGGGCGACTTCACCGACGGGCGCTCCGTCGGACGCGAGGGCGTCGGCGGCGGTTCCAGCGCCGGAACGCTCGGCATGCTGCGGTCGCTGGCGACGAAGCTCGGCAAGAACTCCGATCCGCTCATCCGTCAGGGCCTCGCCGAGCTGTACATCCTCGGCGAGCTGAACCGCTTCAACATCTCCCGATCTCGTGCCCGCCAGAACCTCACCGGCGTCGAGGGAAACCTGGCCAAGATGCTGCTCACACACTCGCTACGACGCTCGCGTGACATCGCCAACGAGATCATCGGCCCGCACGGCACGCTCTGGGGGCCCGACTCCATGTCGAAGGGCGCAATCCAGGAGATGACCGTGTTCTCGCCCGGGCCCGCCATCTACGGCGGCACGGATCAGGTGCAGCGCAACATCGTCGGCGAGCGCGGGCTCGGCCTGCCGAAGGAGCCGGGGCCGGACAAGAACCTGCCGTTCAGCCAGTTACTCAAGAACTGAGCCGGCACCGGCGGGGCCGCTGCGCTCTTGGAAGGTGTGGCCCTCGAAGCGGGGCGGTTCGCTGACAGATGTCCGATGGCGAGCAGTCACCGACAAGCGCAAACGCGACGCTTTCGGTCCGATCGACGCCCGAGGATGTCAGCCAACCGCCCTGCTTCGTCGATCAGATGGCGGGAGGTCCAGTCCGACCGCGGATTTCGGCAGCGGCGTCCGCTCGGCTGCAAGCTTCCGTACTGCGACACAAAATCGCTGGTCAGCGAGAGTGCGCCGTTCGCGACCGACAACTGAACGGGTCAGCGCAGCGGATGAAGTAGGCGTCAGCGCTGGCAGCGGATGCACCAGTAGGCCGATCGCTGGCCGATGATGCCGGAACGGATGGTCGTCCCGCAGACACTGCACGGAAGCCCGCCGAGCGCATGCACCCGATGGTCGAGCGCAAACGTACCGGCCTCGCCGTCTACCCCTACGTACTGGCCGTCGCCGAGCGTGGAGCCACCTGCCGCGACGGCCTCGGCCAGGACCGACTTCATCGACGAGTGGATGCGGGCGACCTCGATCGGGCGTAGGCCACTTGCCGGGCGGGTCGGGCGGACACCGGCGCGGAAGCACAGCTCGTCGGCATAGATCGAGCCGACACCGGCCACGACGCGCTGGTCGAGCAGCACGGACTTGAGCGGGGCCCGCCGACCGGCCATTCGCCCCGCGAGCTCGGCCGGAGTCGACACTGCGTCGAACGCATCAGGGCCCAGATGGGCGAGCTCGGGCAGGTCGGGCGTGGTCACGAACAACTCGCCGAACGTGCGCGGATCGAGGAAGCGGACCTCCGCTCCGTCACTCAGACCGAAGCGGACGTGCGTGTGCGGCGCAACCGGAAGATCGGCGCCGGGTGCCACGTGCAGCAGCTGGCCGCTCATGCGGAGGTGGATCACCAGCACTATGCCGGCATCCATGTGGATCAGGAGGTACTTGCCGTGGCGGCCGGTGCGCTCGATGCGCACACCCACGAGCTCGTCGACGAACGCCTGCGGCTCGGCGTAGCGCCGGACGGACCGCAGCCGGCCGAGGGTGACCGAGTCGATGCGGCGTCCGACGATGCGGTCGTGCAGTCCCCGCCGGACGGTTTCGACTTCAGGCAGCTCAGGCATCGCGAACCTGGGCGCTCAGCCGTTGACCCGCGCGTTGACCCGCGCGATGACCGGCACGATGACGGATGCGTTGCCGGAGGCTCCGCTCATGGCAGCCCCCGGTACCAGCTCCGCGCTGATGATCTCCCAGGCCTGACGCGCGGCAGCCTGTTCGGCCTGCTTCTTCGATCGTCCGCCACCGCTCCCCCGAAGCACGCCGACGACGAACACATCGGCGCTGAACGTCTTGGCATGATCCGGACCCTTGCCCGTGACCTTGTAGACCGGGAGCTGTTCAAAGCGGCGGGCAACCATCTCCTGAAGCCGAGTCTTGTAGTCGCCACCACCCGGGCCTTCAGCGTACTCAGCGATGCGCTCCGCCAGCAGCCGCATCACGAAGGCCTCGCCGGCTACCCAGCCACCGTCGATGTAGACCGCGCCGATGACGGCCTCGAGCGCGTCGGCCAGGATGGACGACTTCATCCGCCCGCCCGTTGCGTCTTCCCCTTTGCCCAACAGGAGCGCCTCGCCGAGACCGAGCTCGGATGCCATCTCCGCAAGAATCGCCGAGTTCACGACGGAGGCCCGCAACTTGGCCAGGTCGCCCTCGGGGAGGAGCGGGTAAGTCCTGAAGATGTGTGCCGTGACGACCAGGCCGAGCACCGAATCGCCGAGGAACTCGAGGCGCTCGTTGGACTCCTCACCCTGCTCGGCGCACCATGACCGATGCGCGAGGGCCCGGTCGAGCAACGACGAATCGAGGAAGGGCCAGCCGACCCTTCCGCGGAGCACCTCGAGGGCGGACCCGTCAGAGCTTGGCGACGACTCTGCCGATTGTGACGACTCGATGGGCCGGGGCCCGTCAGAGCTTGGCGACGACGTAATCGACGGCATCACGGACGGTCTTCAGGTCTTCGAGGTCTTCGTCGTCGATGTGGAAGCCGGGCTTGTGCCGGCTGACCTCTTCTTCGAGGGCCTCGACGAGCTCGATGAGGGCCAGCGAATCGGCATCGAGGTCGTCGCTGAACGAAGAACCCTCAGAGATCGCCGACGGCTCGATCTCGAGGATGTCGGCAAGGCGGTCCTTGACGAGGTTCAGGACGGCGGGACGATCAAGGGTGCTCACGGGCAGGCAACCTACTCGCCGACGTTGCGAATCGCGGCACGCAGCGCACCCACGAGATCTGCCTCCACCATGTCGCGGGCCACCTTTGCGGCATTGAGGATCGACACTGCGTTCGACGAACCGTGGCTGATGATGCAGACACCGTCGACACCGAGCAGCATCGCCCCGCCGTACGTGCTCGGGTCGAGCGCTTCGGCGAGGGGGAGCAGCGCGGGCAGGATCGCCTTGGCCGCCTCCTTCGCCTCGTCGCTGGAAGTGAGGGCCTCGAACACCTTGCCGGCAAAGAACTTCATGCCTCCCTCGAGCGTCTTGAGCACGACATTGCCCGTGAAGCCGTCGGTGACGACAACGTCGACGGCGTCGCTCATCACGTCGCGGCCTTCGACGTTGCCGATGAAGTTGACGCCCGGCCCGGCCGCTCCGGCTCGCAACAGCTCGTTGGTGAGCTTCGCCAGCTCGTTGCCCTTGCCGTCCTCCTCACCGATCGACAGCAGGCCGACGCGTGGATTCACGATTCCGAACCGTGTCGTCGCATAGACCGCGCCCATCTGGGCGAACTGCAACAGGAACTGCGGTGTGCACTCGGCATTCGCGCCGGCGTCAAGCAGGACCGTCGGGGTACTGCCCGGTACCGGGATGGGCGTGGCGATGGCCGGGCGGGCGACCCCGCGGATCCGACCCATGCGCAGAAGCGCGCTGGCCATGGTGGCGCCGGTGTTGCCTGCGCTGAGGAAGGCGCTGGCCTTGCCGTCACGACAGGCCTCGGCGGCGCGCACGAGCGAGCTGTCCTTCATGGTGCGGACGCTTTTCGCCGGATCGTCGTTCATGGCGATGACCTGGCTGGCCTCGATGATCGACAGCCCGCGGAGATCGCCGACATCGGCCGAGCGGCCGACGAGCACGATGGGGATGCCGAGATCGGCGGCCTGGCGGGCGCCGTCGAGGATCTGTCCGGGCGCGTGGTCGCCACCCATCACGTCAATGGCGACCGGCAGCATCGCTGTGCTCATGGCTGCGGGCCACGGCGCCAGAGCGCGTTCAAGGCCTGTCTGATCAGCCGACGTCGACGGCCTGGCGACCCTTGTACCAACCGCACGTGGGGCACACGGTGTGGGGCACCTTGGCCGAGCCGCAACGTGGGCAGTTGCTGCGGGCCGGCGCGCCCAGGGTCCAGTTGCTGGCGCGCCCGGAGCGGACCTTCATCTTGGACTTCTTCTTCTTGGGGACGGCCATCGTGGGTGATCCTTGACTAGTTTCGGTTCGCTGCCAGGCGGCGGCGCGGGTACGAACTGCGGGGGTATGTGGCGGTACTGCGGGCTACTGGGACGGCTCCGCGACGTCCAGCCCATCGAGGACCGCCCATCTCGGGTCGCGCACTGTCGGGGCACAGGAACAGGGCCCGTCGTTGAGGTCTGCACCGCAGCTGATGCACAGACCCGCGCACTCCTCTCGGCAGAGGGGAGCCAGCGGCAGGTCGAGAAGAATAGCCTCCCTGGCGACCAGCTCCAGATCAACGAGGTCGTGGACGATCGGATACGTCTCGCCTTCGATCGGATGCTCGCTGTACAACTCCCGGAAATCGGCCTGGATCTCTCCCACGATGGGGTTCAGGCAGCGCCGGCAGTTGGCCGTCCACGCCGTGCCACCGGTCCCGGTGACGAGGACGCCGTCGCTCACGGACTCGATCATGACCACGACGTCGAGCGCGGAGCCGGCGGGCACGACCGTCTCGGTGACCACAAGCTCGGCCGTGGTCCCGTGGAGCGTCTCGGGACGACGTGCGCCCGGGCGATGGATCAAGTCGGCGACGTTGACCACGAACGGTTTCATAGGCCGTCGATGCTACGACTGCGCAGTTCGCTCGCGGAGCGGATTCATGGCGCCGGTGGCCCCGCCTCATGCCTCCTGGTCGAAGAAGCCCGTCTCGTCCGCATCGTGATCGATGTCGCCTGGAACCGATTCGGGCAGCGGCACGGTGCGCAGCTTGAGCCGACCGGCCCCGACCGTCTTCATCATGCGGTCGAGCACGATCTCGTACCGGGCCAGGTGCTGGTCGCACCAGTCTTCGGTGGCACGCTTCTTCTGCCTCGAGTCGGAATCGGCCTCTTCGATCGTGCGCTGCGCGGTGATCTTGGCCTGGCGCACGATCTCCTGACGGGCCACCATGCGCTCGGCGCGGGTGCGGGCCTCGTCGAGGATGGCGTCGCCCTCGCGCTGGACCTTGGCCAGGAACTCCTCGCGCTCCTTCAGGAGCCAGCGGGCGTGGCGCAACTCCTCCGGCAGCTTGGTGACCGCCTCTTCGAGCAGTTCGAGCACCTCGCCGGGCTCGATGCGCACGGAGGACGACATCGGCCAGGGCTTCGCCGTCTCGACCAGCTCGATGACTCTCCGAACGAGCGCGACGGACTCATGCTCGCCTGCGGTGTCGAACACCGGATCGTTGTCGATGGCCGTCATGGCGACCTACCTCCTGCCCCGCACGCTGAGCTACACCGTCTCCAGATCCTGCGGCTTGTCCGGGCGGGGTTCGAACTTGCCCATGATCCGACGGTTCACCGGTTCGGGAACCATCGAGGAGATGTCCCCACCATACCGAGCAACCTCCCGCAACAGGCGCGATGCCAGGAAGGAATGACGCGACGCAGTGGGGATGAAGAGCGTGGCGATCCCACTCAGCCGTTCGTTCATCTGCGCCATCTGCAGCTCGGTCTCGAAGTCGGACACGGCCCGCAGGCCTTTGACGATGGCGTTGCAATTGTGCTGGATGGCGAAGTCGACCAGTAGGCCGGTGAAGAACTCGATCGAGACGTTGCCGAGGTACGACGTCGACTCCTCGAGCATCTCGCGACGCTCCTCCAGCGTGAACAGCGCCTCGTTCTTGTTCGGGTTCAATACGGCGGCCACGATCACCTCGTCGA
>JAYUDQ010000670.1:0-3552 GCA_043739745.1 Acidimicrobiia bacterium
GCCCTCATGGGTGACCACCGATTCGAGGTTGTTGATATTCCGAAGAACCGGATGGTCGAGCGGATCCCGTGGGCGCCGAGAACATGGAGCGCCCTGCGAGCCATGTCGAGGGTGACATTCACGCCGCGGAGCTTGCCCATACCTCCGTGCTCAGCACGCAGAGGGCTGGTGTCGTTGAGTCGACCGAGGTGCAGCGCGAGGAGGGTTGCTCGGTTGATCTCGAGCACCCTCAGTGCGATCGACGTGGACACGGCAAGCTCTCTTGACGTTCAGGGAATATCCCCGTAGAGTGATGGAATCGATTCTAACTTTCAAGGTGTGCCTGTGCCTCGGAATCCAATTCGGCTGTCGTCCGCCCCGCCGGCCCACCGAACCACCCGTCCGTGGCTCGGTGAGCACACCGCGCTGCACATTCCTCAGATCGCCAACGCACAACGAGAGGTCCCATGACCACGTCCGCACTCGACGACGGCACCACGCTCTTCATCGGAGGCTCGTGGTACGGCGCGTCGGCCACCTACGACCGCTTCGATCCGAGCGATGTGCAACGGCCCACCGGCCGATTCGCGTCCGCGACCGGCGTCGACGTGGAGAGGGCGTACGAGGCGGCATCGGTCGCCCATCCGGCGTGGGCGGCGACGCCCGGCCCGGCCCGCGCCGACATCTTGCGCAAGGCCGCCGACCTGCTCGAAGCCCGTGGCGACGAAGCGGCCCGACGGCTGACGGCCGACATGGGCAAGGCGATTCGGGACGCTCGCGCCGAGGTGTCGCGCAGCTGTGCGATCCTGCGCTATTTCGCTGGCGAACTGCTGCAACCGATCGGCGAGCTGTACGCGAGCGCAGACCCCTCGACGATGCTGTACACGATCGAGGAGGCCCTCGGTGTCGTGTGTGTGATCACACCGTGGAACTTCCCGTTTGCGATCCCGACCTGGAAGCTCGCCCCGGCGATCGCATTCGGTAATTCGGTCGTATGGAAGCCGGCGGAGGCGGCCTCAGGCAGCGCGGTGCTGCTCACCGAGGTGCTTGTGTCGGCCGGGTTGCCTGGTGGTGTACTCAACCTGATCACCGGCTCTGGTCGAACCCTGTCGGCCTCGTTCACGGGCAACCCGTGCCTCGCGGCCTTGACATTTACCGGCTCCGGGAGCGTGGGCGTAAAACTTCGTCAGGCTGTGGCGGATCGCAACGTCAAGGTGCAGCTCGAACTCGGCGGAAAGAACCCTGCGATCGTGCTGGCCGATGCCGATCTCGAGGATGCGGCGACGCAGGTTGCCCGTGGTGCCATGCTGTCAACTGGACAGCGTTGTACGGCGACGAGCCGGGTCTTCGTGGAACGCCCGGTCGCGCAGCGCTTCGGCGAGCTGTTACGCGATCGGGTGCTCGGGCTTGTGGTTGGGGATCCGTTCGACGAGACCACCGATGTCGGCCCACTTGCGTCGACTGAGCAACATGCGACCGTCGCCGAGTACTTGCGTATCGCGGAGGATGAGGGCGCGGAGGTGCTCGTTGGCGGTACCGTCGCCGAGTTCGGTTGTTATGTCGAGCCGACGATCCTCACCAACGTGCGACCAGAGAGCCGGCTGATGCGTGAGGAGATCTTCGGGCCGGTGCTGATCATTCAGGAGATCGACGACTTCGAGGCGGCCCTTGCGGCCGCGAATGACACAGAGTTCGGCTTGTCATCGGCGGTGTTCACAAAGGACATCGCCAAGGCGATGCGGTTCGTGAGCCGGACCCAGTCGGGTGTGGTGCATATCAATCGCGAGACCGCTGGGGTGGAACCACACGTGCCCTTCGGAGGGATGAAGGGCTCGAGCAGCATGAATCGGGAGCAGGGCAAGGCGGCACGGCTGTTCTACACCACCACCAAGACCGTGTACCTCCGCGCCGTCTGAGCGGCGATACATCACGACGACCAAGACCACCACACGACCAACCAATTCGGGGGGAGACCCCGGCACATACCAGGAAGGCATCCAGCATGGATAACACAAAGAAGTTCTACATCGGCGGCGAGTGGGTGGAGCCACTCGGCACAGCCACACTCGACGTGATCAACCCGGCGACCGAACAGCCGATCGCGACGATCGCGCTCGGCAACAGCGCCGATGTCGACCGCGCGGTCGCCGCCGCGCGACGCTCCTTCCCGGCCTTCTCGGCCACCAGCAAGCGCGAGCGCATCGACCTGCTGCGGCGGATCATCGAGGTGTACACCGCCCGTATGGACGACATCGCGCAGGCCGTCAGCCGAGAGATGGGTGCTCCCCTTCCGTTGGCAAGGGGCGGTCAGGCGCCGGCGGGGCTCGGTCATTTCATGGCCACCCTCGATGCGCTCGAGAAGTTCGAGTTCGAGGAGCAGATTGGGACGACCACCGTTGTGTACGAACCCGTCGGCGTCTGCGCATTCATCACCCCGTGGAACTGGCCGCTCAACCAGATCGCGGCGAAGGTCGCCCCGGCCCTTGCGGCGGGCTGCACGATGGTACTCAAGCCGTCGGAGATCGCTCCGCTCAACGCGCTGATCATCGCTGAAGTGATGCACGAGGCCGGGGTTCCGGCGGGGGTGTTCAACCTGGTCAATGGTGACGGGGCCACCGTCGGTACAGCGCTGTCGGCACATCCCGACGTCGACATGGTCTCGTTCACCGGTTCTACGCGCGCCGGTATCGAGGTCGCCCGCAACGCCGCCCCGACGGTCAAGCGAGTTGCCCAGGAACTGGGAGGAAAGTCGGCGAACATCATCCTCGACGACGCCGACCTCGAGCAGGTGATCCCTCGCGATCTGGCGGTCATGTTCGTGAACTCCGGCCAATCATGCAACGCCGGTTCGCGCATGTTGATCCCCCGGGCGAGAATGGACGAGGCGATCGTCATCGCCAAGCGGGTGGCTGAAACGACGACGGTCGGTGCGCCCGACGCCAAGGGGACAGCGGTTGGTCCGGTCGTGTCGGAAGCGCAGTTCGACAAGATCCAGGGCCTGATCGGCAAGGGCATCGAGGAAGGGGCCACCTTGGTAGCGGGAGGGCTCGGTCGGCCTGAGGGCCTCGGCGTCGGCTACTACGTGAAGCCGACCGTCTTTGCCAACGTAACCAACGAGATGACCATCGCTCGCGAGGAGATCTTCGGCCCGGTCATCACCCTCATTCCCTACGACGACGAGGCCGATGCGGTACGCATCGCCAACGACACGGTGTACGGCCTGGCGGGCTACGTGTCGTCGGCCGACCCCAACCGAGCGCGAGCGGTGGCGCGCCAAATCCGCACGGGAATGGTCCATCTGAACGGTAAATCGCTTGACACCATGTCACCGTTCGGGGGCTACAAGCAATCGGGCAACGGCCGCGAGTTCGGCGCACACGGCCTGCGCGAATTCCTCGAGGCGAAGTCGATTTACGGCGACGCTTCGTAACCCAAACCGGCACCCGAGTTCGACGGCCCGACACCCGAGCGGGTCGGCGTACTCGGGTGTCGGCTGATCGGCTCGGGATGGCATAGCCGATTGCGACATTCGCCATCGCGTCATCGCGTCGTCGAGGCAGGCCTTCTCGGCCG
>JAYUDQ010000671.1:0-20925 GCA_043739745.1 Acidimicrobiia bacterium
AGCCCAGGCACGACGCCGAGTCGCAACGACGAGCGGGCCAGGGATCCACGGATGGTGATCGTGCCCGCCCCGAGCTGCTTCGCGACGTCGATCGTGACCCGCTCGTTCGCCGTCGCAGTTGTCGCCAGTACCGGCGCGTCGGCGCCGATTCCGACAAGGGTGCGGGCCAGCCGCTGGTAGTCGGGACGGAAATCGAAGCCCCAGTCGGAGATGCAGTGGGCTTCGTCGATGACCACCAGGCCGGCCGCCTTGAGCAGGCCCGGGAGCAATGCTGCGAATCGGGGGTTGGCAAGGCGCTCGGGCGAGACCAGGAGGACGTCGATGCGACCGGACTTGAGATCGTCGAGGATGTCGTCCCAGTCGTCGGCGTTGGTGGAGTTGACGGTGGCGGCCGTGAGACCGGCCCGGTTGGCCGCCGATACCTGGTCGCGCATGAGGGCGAGCAGCGGCGAGATGACCAGCGTCGGGCCCTTGCCCGCGGCCCGCAACGCGGACGTGGCCGCCCAGTACACCGCTGACTTCCCCCACCCGGTGGCCTGCACGACCAAGACGTTGGCCCGGTCTTCGACGAGCGCCCGAACCGCTGCCTGCTGGTCTTCTCGAGGGCGCGCCTCGGGGCCGGCCATTGCGGCCAGGACCCGCTCGAGGTGGACGTCGGCTTCTCGCATGACCATGAGTGTGCACGACCCCTGTGACAGCCAACGACAACGAGCCGATGGGTCCTCGTCGATCCGGCGACACTGACCCTTCGCTTTCGCGCCGGCCGGCGATATTGCGAATGCAGGCTTCGCATTCTCGCGACCCGGCGCGAAACCGTCGGCGGGTGCTGAGCGGTCGGCCGTCAGCCGAGGTCGCGGCTCAATTCGTACCGGCGGCCGCAGATACCCGCGCCGCCAGTCCGCCCGAGATGATTGCCGCCGCGCTGCCGACCATGTCGTTCAACACGTCCGCGGCAGGCCGAATCGACTTGATCAGACCGGCGATCTGTCCGCCCGCGTTCATGCCGTTCTCGCCGCGCCCAGCGGCCTGTGAACCACGGATCAGCGGCGCGATGAGCATGCTCTGCAGACCCATGGGCAGCGCCTTGATCCCCGATTCCTCCCATGCGTCGATGAGCGGATTGGTGATGTTGCGCATCGTCTTGCCCGAGTACAGCTTTGTGATCTTCGTGCCCTCGTCGCCGGCATCGACGAATCGGCCTTTGCGGAAGTCGTCGAGTTGCGCCTCGAGTGTGCCGATGAAGATGGTCCCGCACCACACGCCCTCGCATCCCATGGCCAGCGCAGCGGCGAGCCCGCGCCCGTCACCGATGCCGCCGGCCGCGATCACCGGTGTGTCGCCGGCGACGTCGAGCACTTGCGGGAGCAGTGCCAGCGTGCCGATCCGACCCGTGTGTCCGCCCGCCTCGGTTCCCTGTGCCACGACGGCGTCGACGCCCGCAGCAAGCACTTTCTGCGCACCTTTCACGTTACCGACGAGCGACACGATCTTGATACCCGCGTCTCGCAACTGGCGCATGAACGGTGATGGATCGCCGAGCCCTGTGGCGAGAACGGGGACACCCATGCCGACGATGACGTCGATCTGGGACTGCGGGTCGAACAGCGCGCTCGACATCGTCTGCCCACCCGCAGAGCCTGCGCTGCGCTCTCGTGGCGGACTCTCGGGGAGTCCCAGCTTGGTTCGGAGCGCATCAACCTCGGCGGCATGCGCTGACGGGATCATCGAACGCAGCTCTGCGTTGGTAGGCACGTGGTCGGAGCCACCCTTCGAAGGTCCGAGGACCGGCAGCAGGATGTCGACGCCGAACGGCTTGTCGGTCAGCTCGCGGATGCGCAGGATCTCGCGCTCCATCTCGTCGGGCCCGAAACCGGTCCCGCCGAGCACACCGAGCCCGCCGGCGTTGGAGACCGCGGCAACGAGGTCGGGCCCTGCGACACCCTTGTTGGAGCCGCCGATCGTCGGGCCCATGCCGGCCAGGAGAACGGGGTACTCGATGCCGAGGAGGTCGCAGATGCGGGTGCGCAGGACGGGGCGGGTCATGGTGCGGAGTGTGGCAGGGAGGTCGGGCGGCGCCCAAACCGCCGGGGCGCTGCGCCCTTCGAAGTGGTCGTGCCACGCCGTTCGCTCCGGCCCGCGATCCGGCTGCCGAACTTTGTCGCCGAATGCCGCTGTCAGCGGCTTCGGACGCCAAAGTTCGCGGCCAATCGCGCGGGAGGCGCGAAGCTGAGCGGGTTCGCCCCGACCGGCAACGCCTTTCGCGTCGGTGCCGGCCATGGCAACACGTCCGAACGCAGTAGCCGGGGCAGCGTGACGCTGCCGCACGATCAGGGGGATCAAGTATGGAAACACTGCACCGAGAGGTCCCGACGGGCGTTGTCGACGGTGTGTTCGCCGCCCGCTTCGCGACGGTGGTCGACGCGTTCGTGGCCAACTACGCCGAGCGCGGCGAGGTGGGTGCCTCGCTCGCGATCACCCACGAGGGCGACACCGTCGTCGATGTGTGGGGCGGCATGGCCGACCCCGCCAACGCCACGCCGTGGCGGCAGGACACGGTTTCGATCGTGTTCAGCTGCACGAAGGGGGCAACGGCGATCTGCGCGCACGTACTGGCCGCGGAAGGAAAGCTCGACCTGGAAGCGCCAGTCGCTGACTACTGGCCCGAGTTCGCCAATGGCGAGAAGGCCGACGTGACGGTGCGGATGATGCTTGACCACTCCGTCGGCGTGCCGGCCTTGCGTGACCCGGTCGAGAAGGGCGAGCTCTACGACTGGGACCGCATGGTGGCCCGGCTCGAGGCGGAACCACCGTTCTGGGAGCCGGGCACGCGCAACGGCTACCACATGGTCAACTTCGGCTGGACGGTCGGCGAACTCGTGCGACGCGCCTCGGGCCGCTCGCTCGGCGCGTACTTCCAGGACGCCGTGGCCAAGCCGCTCGGCATCGACTTCTGGATCGGGACACCGGAAGCGATCGAGCCCCGCGTTGCGCCGATGCGTTACTACGTGCGGCCCAAAGGCGAGCCCCTCACGAAGTTCCAGCGTGAGCTGCTCGCAAGTCCGACGTCGATCCCGGCATTGGCCTCCGCCAACATCGCAGTGATGAACGTGAACACCCGCGCCGCCCACGCGGCAGAGGTCGGCGGTGGCAACGGGATCTCCAACGGGCGCGGACTGGCCGGGCTGTACACGCCGTTCGCGCTGGGCGGCACCGCGCCGAATGGCACGGTGCTCGTCGACCGCGACGGTGTTGACCGGATGCGCCGCGTGTCGACGGCGACGAACAGTGACGCGACGCTGCGCCTCCCGACCCGATTTTCGATGGGTTTCATGGTCAGCATGGACAACCGGGGAAGGCCCGACGACGACTCGGTGGTGCTCGGCGAGCACGCGTTCGGTCATGTGGGTGCGGGCGGCAGCATCGGATTCGCCGACCCGTCGTGCGGGCTCGCCCTCGGTTACTCGATGAACCAGATGGGGAAGGGCATTCTGCTGAACGACCGTGGACAGGCGGTGGTGGATGCCGCCTACCGGGCGCTCGGATACCGATCGAGCATCAGCGGGTCGTGGCAGCGCTGACCCGTGCTCGAGGTTGCCCGAGCTGTAACACCGGAGCATCCAGGATGCACCGAATGCATCCCGCGACAACGGCGTGCCCCGGACGGTCTCGTACAAGGGCCGAGACGCGTCGCGATCGCGACGCTCGGTGCGCTTCGCCGGCAAGGGCCATGTCGGTCATGAGGGTACGATCGCAGCCCGTATGAGCGCCCTCCCGCAGCCGGTCGAGAAGCCGGAACACGTGGATCCGGGCGTGTCGTTCCGCGACCGTCGGCACGCGCCCCGTCTAGGAATGCCGATGTCGCCGTACGGCCCGATCGACACCGTCACCATCGAGGGCGGTCACGCGCTCCACGGCGAGGTCCCCGTGCGCGGCGCCAAGAACTCGATCTCCAAACAACTCGTTGCCTCGCTGCTGACGGACGAGCCGACGATCCTTCACAACACGCCGGCCATCTCGGACACGTTCATCGTCAGCGAAATGCTGCGAGCCATGGGCGTGCAGGTCGAATCGGAGGATGACGGGGCCGGCACGGTGAGCGTGCATGCCGAGGAGGTCACGCCGCTTTCGGCGGACCGGCTCGAGGAGTTCAGCGGCAAGAGCCGCATCCCGATCCTCCTGTGCGGGCCCCTCCTGCACCGCACCGGCGAGGCCCTCATCCCCGGCCTCGGAGGCGACGACATCGGCGGCCGCCAGGTCAACTGGCACCTCATGGTGCTCGAGCAGCTCGGCGCCCAGATCCACCACGAAGAAGGCGGCCTCCGTCTCACTACCGACGGGCTCGTCGGCTGCGAGCTGCGCCTGCCGTTCCCCAGTGTGGGCGCTACCGAACAGGTGCTCCTCAGCGCGGTGTTGGCCGAGGGCAAGACCGTTCTGCACGGTGCCGCGATCGAGCCCGAGATCCAGGACCTCATCGCCGTCCTCCAGAAGATGGGAGCGGCGATCATGTTCGGCGCCGACCGCACCATCGAGATCTACGGCCAGACATCGCTCCACGGCTACGAGCATGTCGCCATTCCGGATCGCCTGGAGGTTGCCAGCTGGGCGTGTGCCGCCATCGCCACTCGCGGCGAGGTCTTCATCAAGAACGCTCGGGTCGACGACATGGTCAGCTTCCTCGGCGCGTACCGCCTGCTGGGCGGGCGCTTCACCGCGTCGCCGACCGGCATCCACTTCAAACGAGCTGCGTCGGAACTGCACGCAGTCGATCTCGAGACGGCCGTGCACCCCGGGCTGATGACCGACTGGCAGGCCCCGATCGGCGTCACGCTCACGCAGGCCGAGGGAGTATCGACGATTCACGAGACCGTCTACGAGAACCGATTCGGGTACACCGATGCGCTCAGAGAGATGGGAGCGGACATCACCGTGGGCTCCGGCTGTCCCAAGGGCAAAGCGTGTCGTTTCGGCGGGCTCGGGCACAAGCACACGGCGGTGTTCCGAGGGGTCACCCCACTGAAGGGTGCCGACATCACGGTGCCCGACCTGCGCGCCGGGTTCAGCCACTTCCTCGCCGCACTGGTCGCCGAAGGTCGCACGACAGTGCGGAACGTGCGCCTGATCGACCGCGGCTACGAGGGTTTCCTCGACAAACTCGAACTGCTCGGCGCCCGCGTGATCTCGGCCACGTGAGGCCTCGGACGCGCACGTCGGGCCGCAGCGAATTGTTTCGGGTTTCGATGACTGAACAGCGTTCGGGCGGGTACAGGTGTCATGCGATGAAAGACTTCACGCCATGTCTACGCCTGGTATGACCGACACCGACCCGTCGGCGGGCGACGACGTCGCGTTCGCCAACGCCCTGCAGCATGGCGACGAGGACCCGATGATGGGAGCGCAACGCCCGAAGCACCGTCGCTGGGGACTGCGCGTCATCGGCATCGTCGCGCTTGCTGCGCTCCTCGTTGCGGGAGGAACGGTCGGTGTCCTCTACTGGCGATTCCGTCAGATCACCCGGCGTGATCCTGGTTGCCTCGATCAGGGCAAGAACGACTGCACCCCGCTGGTCAACGACAATGCTGCGGTATCCACGATCGCCATTCCGACGAATGGCAACCAGGTCATCACGGTGACGAGCGAGCCTCGCGGCGCAGGTTCGACGGGCACAAAGGCGCCAAATGGCGCGGCAGCATCGACGAAACCGGTGAAGGCAACCACCACCATTGCCACCGGCCCGCTCATCGACATTGCCAACATCCCCAGGCTGGGAGGCAAGAACACCGTCAACATCGTGATGCTGGGACTCGACTCACGGGCGAACATCCCGGCGGATCAGGAGAAGGCGTTCGGCAACGTCGGCGGATCCCGCACCGACACGATCATGGTGCTCCGCATCGATCGCGACACGAACAAGGCATGGGTCTTGTCGTTCCCCCGCGACCTGTGGGTGCGCATCGCCGGGACGAACACATTCAACCGCATCAATGCGGCATATGTGAAGGGACTGCCGACACTGATCGACACGATCCGCGAGAACTTCGGCGTCCCGATCTGGCATGTGGTACTCGTGGATTTTGTCGGATTCCAGAAAGTCGTTTCGGTCATCGGTGGCGTCACGATCTGCTTCCCATTGCCCAGCCGCGACATCCTGTCGGGTCTCAACCAGCCTCCCGGGTGCAACCTTCTCGACCCGAAGCAGGCAACAGCATATGTTCGCAGCCGTCATTTCCAAGAGGGTCGCAAGGGGAAATGGATTGACGATGGAAAGGGTGATTTCGGACGTATCGAGCGCCAGCAGACGTTCATCCGTGCGGCGCTCACCCGCGCCATCGACAAAGGCTCTCGCAACCCGATCACGCTGAACGCGATGCTCGCGAACCTGAAGGACGCGATCCAGATCGACTCCACCTTCAATTTCGCCGATGTCACGAGCCTGGCCAACGACTTCCGGCAGTTCGATCCTCAGCAGTTGCTGGCGTACAAGGTGCCGGCTACGAACAAGCGCATCGACGGCAAGGATGTGCTGATCATGAACCCGGTCGAGGCGGCCAAGGTCGTCGGCCAGTTCGGACGCCCGGCGAACTGACTCAGCGCCCGACTGACTCAGCGCCCGACTGACTCAGCGCCCGGCGCGTATCTCGGCCAAGCGGCGCCGGATGAACGCAGCGCCCGACGAACCGTTGTTGACGGCCGCGACATCTGACGCGCCGCGGGCGGCCCGGATCAGCACTTCGCCGTCGTCACGACCGCACAGGCCGGCCACGACCGCCTGCATCATGACGGCCGCCGCGTCGAGATCGGGATCGGCCCAGCGCGAGCCTGCCGGGTAGATGGCCGATCCGGCAGGAACTGTGGTGTACCGGTACGGCACGAGCCAGCTGTTCTCGCCCGTCATGAATTCGAGGTTCCCGGAATATCCGGTGGCAATGACCGGATGCGAGTGGCCCATCACCTCGAGCAGGCTGTTCCCATACCCCTCCGAGCGGTGCAGCGAGACGAGCACATCGAGCTCGCGGAGCAACGCCCGCTGCTCGGGGAAGCTGAATTGCCGGTCGATGACCATCACGTCGGCCCCAGCGGATCGCGCCGCCGCCGCTACTACCGCCGAGTCCTCGGGGTGCAGGCCTGCGTTGAGGGTCTTGAGCACGAGCCAGGGACCGCGCTCGCGGCCGAGTGAGAACGGTTCCCGAAAGGCGCGGCGGAACGCGTCGATGAGACCGAGTGGGTTCTTGCGCTCGACCCGGCTCGCGTAGTCGAACGAGATGCCCAGTAGCATGCCGTCGCCTGGAAGGCCGAGCCTGATGCGCGAGATGTCGAGGCCGGCCTCGGCCGGGCTGACAGCGAGATCGGTACCGAGCGGGATCACTTGGACCGAGATGTGCGGCGGCGCTGATGCGGCTACCGCGTCACGGACGAAGGAACTCGTCACCCACACCTCGTCGAGGTACGCGAACCCTTCCTCCATCGACGCCGGCAGCACCTCAAGTTCCCAGAACCACAGGCCGATCCGGTAGCGCCCATGCAGTGCCCGGGGTCCGAGCGCTCGCGTCAGGCGGGCCGTCTCGCTTCCGTTCACGCAGAGCACGACGACATCGTTGCGATCATCAGCGGCAGCACCGGGCCACGGATGGTCGAGGGGGCTGCCGATGTGGTCATAGGAGCGCGTCGACACGACCTCGCCGGCCAGGGCCGCGAGGTGCGCGAGCCGCCGGGCCGATCCGCCAAGGCCGAGGACGGCGCGCAGGTAGCCGACCACGGTCGTGCCGTGCTGGAGCGTCGGGGGTGGTCCGTCGATCACGGGCGGGGCGAGGTCGGTCACCCCTGCGGGCGGCGCGGGGACCAGTTCGGGCGGCGCGTCGGCCTCGCTCGCGGCGAAGTGATGGGCCCACAGGAGGAAGCGGCTGCGCTGCTCCAGGTCGAGGAACAGGCCCGGGAAAGCCTCCTGAAGGTCCGTCCGCTCCCGCCAGATCTGTGTGAGGTAGCGGCCGACGCCCGGAGGGTCGGCGGGGCCACAGGACCCGAGCCAGGCGAGGAGCCCGGACGGGTCGCCCGGCGGCGTGGGCTCACCGCGAATCGCGGCCTGCTCGAGCAGGTGACGGGTCCGACGGTCCGGATCTCCCACACCGTCGACCGTAGCCGCGGCGTCACCGGCCCGGTGGGTGCCGACGGCGACGGCACGCACCCACTACGTTCTTCGGCTCATGGCCCCCGAACACGCCAGTGCCGACGTGGCCGGCGACGGCGGACCCTCTATGGACCGGGTGCCGAAACCGGTCGCGACGGCTGTGCTGTTCGCGGATACGCATCCCGACCGATATGCCCTGAGCGTCCGTTCGCTCATGGAGCGCACCGATCTGGACGTCGTGGTCGGCACGCTCTACAACGCCTTCGCGGCCGACTTCACCGACCTCGACCGCGACCACCCGGGTCGCATCACGGTCCGGCCCATGGGCTCTGTCTCCGAGCTTTGCAACCGGGTCTACGCGGAGCGCCGGACCAACCTCATCGTCATCAACGACGCTGTCGTCCTCCCGCCCGAGCCGTTCGACCGGGCGCTGGACTGGATGCGCGACGACCTGCGCGTCGCCACCGTCTCCTTCCTGTCGAATGCCGCTGACTTCCTCAGCTTCCCGATTCGCAACCTGCCGGCCGACCGCCCGCCGGATGGGCACGACGAGGTCTCGATCACCCGCCTGCTGCGTGACGTGTCGCCCGCGGCGGCACCCACACCGATCATGTACGCGGCAGGTGCGGTTGTGCTGGTGTCCGCTGCTGCGCTCGGTGCGGTCGGCGACATCGTCGCGCCGGCATCAGCCCGCTTCGACATCGCGATCGCCGATTTCTCGGTACGGGCCCGGGCCAAAGGCTTCGTCGACCTCGTGGACGCGTCCACGTTCGTGAACCGTCCGTCCGACGTCGCCATCCGGCCTATCGCCGAAACGCTGACGCCCGACGATCGCGGCTGGCTCCTTCACCGTCACCAGTCGATGGTCGCGTTCCTCGACCACGAGCGCATGAGCGGCGACTCGCCGTTCGCGATGGCTCATCAGGTGGCGCGGGTGAAGGTCGACGGATTGCGCATACTCATCGACGGTTCGTGCTTCGGACCGAACGAAGTGGGCACGCAGGTGGCGACCCTCCACACCATACGTGCGCTTACTGAACGGTCAGACGTCCGCGAGGTCGTCGTGGCGCTGCCCGGGTCGGTCCCTGCGTATGCGGCCGCAACGCTGACGGCCGCAAAGGTCCGCGCCTTCCAGCCCGTCGGCGGCGACCTGCACGCGGCCGGACCCGTCGACATCGCATACCGCCCGTACCAGCCGGTCCCCGGTTGGGAGCTGCATCGCTGGCGGGTTGCCGGCGTGCGTTTGGTGGTGGGCATCCTCGACACCATCGCCTTCCACAATGGCGGCTACTTCGATGGCACCAACGAGTGGATGGCCTACCGGCAGATGATCCTCGACTCGGTCAGGGTCAGCGACGCCGTCACCGTGATCTCCAATGATGTCGCGACGCAGATGGCGATGCACCGCTTCCCGATCGATTCCGACCGGGTCGCCGCCGTGCCCCTCGGTACGGAGCATCTGCGGGGCGACGATCCGGCACGGCTGCCCGCGGAGCTCCATGCGCGGGGCTTCGCGGCCGGTGAGTTCGCGCTCTGTCTCGGCGTGAACTACTCGCACAAGAACCGGGAGCTCGCCACGCTCGCGCACGAGGAGCTTCGTTCACGCGGGTTCGACCTCGCGCTCGTCCTGGCCGGGCCGGCGGTGCCCCGCGGGACGACCCGCGTCGCCGAGTCGCGCATCGGTGCGAAGGAGCATGTGTTCGTGCTCCCCGAGGTGGCCGGGGTCGAGCGCAATTGGCTGCTGCGTCATGCGAGCATCGTCTGGTACCCGACCTCTGCCGAGGGTTTCGGGCTCGTCCCGTTCGAGGCCGCGGCATTCGGCACGCCGACCGTGGCCGTCGACTTCGGGCCGATCCGGGAACTCGCTTCCGGAGAAGGGAGCCGGGAATCGGGTCGGTCCCCGCTCGGGGCCGATGTGCCTGTGCTCGCCGCTGACTGGACGCCGGAGGCGCTGGCCGACGCCGCGGAGCGCCTATTGCGCGATCCCGACCTTGCGATGCGCCATGCAGAGACGCTGCGAGCGGCAGCGCGGCACTACAGTTGGGCGACGACTGCCGCCGCTCTTGTCGATCTGTTCCGGTTCACGCTCGCTCGTCCACGGCGTTGATGCGGTGGCCGACCGAGCACGAAATTCTCTTACTGAGCAAGGTGATCTGTTGACGACGAAGCATGCGAGCGCCCCGGCGACGGACACCGCAAACCTCGCCGAGGCCGTGCCATCCGACGCTTTGCCATCCGATTCCGCGCCGTCGAGTGAAGCTGGGCCATCCGAAGCTGCGCCATCCGATTCCGCCCCGTCGACTGAGGCCGCACTGTCGACTGAGTCAGCGCCGTCGAATGAGGCCGACGACCTCCGCCGGCAGATGGATGCCCTGTCGCTCAGCCAGGCGCTCCTCGACTTCGAAATGGCCAATGCCCGCGTGCTCGACCTGACGGCGCGCCTGGTCGAGGCCAATGGCCGTGTGCTCGGACTGCAGTCCGAGGCGGATGCGGCCCGGCGTGCGGCCGACGACGTGAGGGCGTCTCTCGCAGCCAGAGACGTCGAACTCGTTGCGCTCCGATCGTCGCGGAGCTACAAGCTGGCCGAGCGGATCCAGATGCTCCTGCGTGCCGTTCGGGGCTGACGCGATGCCGGGAGTCGCCCCGCACACCGGGGTCGCCCGCCAGCGCGTCCTGGTCGCCATCCTCGTCTACAACGGCCGGGCCTTCGTGCCCCGAGGGCTCGCGTCCGCGGCCCAACTCCGCCTTACCAGTCGCCACGACGTCGATGTCCTCGTCCTCGATGACGCCAGCCCAGACGTCGGATGGAGCGAAGAGCTGCGAGAGATCTGCGAACGGCTCGGGCTCGGGTACTACGGCACACCACGGAACCTCGGTATCCCCCGCAACATGAACCTGGGTTTGCTGCGGGCCGAAGCCGCTGGGTACGACCACGTCGTCATCCTCAACTCCGACGTCGTGTTGCCCGCGAACATGATCGACGGACTCCTGGCCGTGGCAGCGACCGATCCGAAGATCGCATCGGTCACCGCCTGGTCGAACAACGCGTCGATCTTCTCGCTCCCGAATGACGAGGCCGACCGGTTCCTTGCCGACGCGCCGACCGTCGACGCCGTTTCGCGGGTGTTGCAGGACGAGTTCGGCGACCAGGCCGTCGACGTACCGGTCGGTGTCGGTTTCTGCATGTGCATCTCGAAGGACGCGATCGCAGAAGTCGGGCTTTTCGATCCGGTGTTCGGCCGTGGCTACTGCGAGGAGGTCGACTGGTGCCGCCGTGCCGTCTCGCTCGGGTGGCGCAACGTGCTCGCGCCGTCGGTCTTCGTGTACCACATTGGTTCGGCCTCGACCCGGCTCGCAGGCCTCCTCGCCCCGGGTGAGCAGACCGTGCACACGCACGAAGAGATCGTCGACCAGCGTCACCCCGACTACCGCGGCGACGTCGAAGGCTGGCGGGCCCGTGGGGGAGTGGACGCCATCGTCGAGCGGGGCCTGCGGCGGCTCGTCGCGACTGCTGCCGCGGAACGCGGCTACGTCCTCGACGCCACCTGGCTCCGCCGCGAACCGGAGGACCACAGTGACGATCGGGTGCGCATCACGATCAACCCCGACGGCCCGTCGCCCCTCGTCGAGGCGACGGCGAACGGCTGGCGGTGCGCCCTGCCGGTCGGTCCCGACGGGATCCTCGCCGCGGTCGGTTCCTTCGTTGGCTGCCCACCCAGCCAGGTTCGGATCCTCGACCGCGGGTCGGTTGCTGCTGCGCTGGAAGCGGACGCGCTCGCCGCGGGAGTACCGGTGCGCGCGCTGCGGCGCTATCCCGAGCGGGTCTGAGGGCCTTCGCCGCCTCCTGCCGCTGAGCCGGTAGTTTTCGGTGATGGGCTTCGTCGTTCCGCCGTACCCGCACGACCGACTGGGAACAGCCCGCGCCCTCGCCGACGCGCTTCCCGGAGGTGCCGTCGACCTGTCGATCGGCACGCCCTGCGACGCGCCGCCCACTGCAGTCGTCGAGATGCTCGCCCACTCGAACAGCGAACGCGGCTACCCCACGTCGCTGGGCAGCCCGGCCTACCGTGGCGCCGCGGCCGGATGGCTGGCGCGGCGGCTGGGTGCGACGGTCGACCCGGCCACCGAGGTCGCGGCCTGCATCGGCACGAAGGAGTTCGTTGCCACCACACCCCAATGGTTGAAGCTGCGTTCGCCCGAACGCGACACCGTGCTCTATCCCGAGGTTGCGTACCCCACCTACGCCATGGGTGCGCTGCTCGCCGCCTGCCGGCCCGTTCCGGTCAAGGCGGATGGCGCGGGCCGCATTCGCCTCGACTCGATCGATCCCGCCGACATTCCCCGTGCGCTCTGCCTGTGGGTGAACACCCCCGGCAATCCGGCCGGCGGACTGGACGACCTCGACGCGGTGGCTGCCTGGGGCCGGGCCAACGACGTGCTGATCCTCAGCGACGAGTGCTACGCCGAGTTCACCTGGGACGGACCTCCCCGCACGGTCCTGACGACCGGCACGAGTGGGGTGCTTGCGGTGCACTCGCTGTCCAAACGGTCGAACCTCGCCGGTGTCCGGGCCGGTTTCTACGCCGGTGACGCCGAACTTGTGAAGTACCTCAGCGAGATCCGCAAGCACGCCGGATTCATGGTCCCGGGGCCGGTGCAGGCTGCCGGTGCCGTCGCCTACGACGACGACATGCATGTCGACGAGCAGCGGGTCCGCTACCACCAGCGGCTCGTGCAGATGGCGGACGCATTCGGGTCGGTTGGTCTCCCGGCGGCGCTGCCGGGTGGCGGATTCTACCTCTGGGTCCCCGTGCCTGGCGGCGATGCCTGGGCGTGTACGGAATGGCTGGCGCGCACCGGCGGCGTCGTCGTGTCGCCGGGCGAGTTCTACGGCGACGCCGCTCGTGCGTACGTTCGCGTCGCATTGGTCGAGCCCGAAGACCGCCTTGAGCTCGTGGCCAAGCGCCTCGCCGAGAGCGGCGCTCAGTGGGACGGCGCGGGCTGCGCGCGTCCGGTCCCGGCTGCGAGCACCAGGTGATGACCCCCCCGAAGGACCTCCTGCTGGCCACCGCTGTGCTCGTCGACATCGAGTCGGAGAGCCACAACGAGGCGGCGATCACCGCGCATCTCGAAGCCCGCCTGCGGGCCGTGCCTTGGCTCGACGTCACCCGCGTCGACAACAACCTCGTGGCCCGAACCTCGTTCGGCCTCGGGTCCCGGCTCATCCTCGCCGGCCATACCGACACTGTTCCGGCGAACGGCAATGCGACCGCCCGTATTGAGGGCGACGTCCTCCACGGCCTCGGCGCGGCCGACATGAAGGGTGGCCTCGCCGTTTTCATGGCGCTGGCGGAAGCGATCGCTGCGCCCGCGGTCGATGTCACCTACGTGTTCTACGAATGCGAAGAGGTGGCGGCGAAGTTCAACGGCCTGCAGAAGCTCCTGTCGGGCCACGCGGCACTGTTGGCGGGCGATGCGGCCATACTCGGCGAGCCGACCGAGGCCGTGATCGAGGCCGGCTGCCAGGGCACCATGCGGGTCCAGCTGACCTTGCGTGGCGAACGTGCACATACGGCGCGGCCATGGATGGGGCGCAATGCCATCCACCGGCTCGGAGTCGTCCTCGATCGTCTGTATGCATACGAAGGCCGCCGTCCGATGATCGACGGGTGCGAGTACCGAGAGGCGATCCAGGCGGTCCGAGTCGAGGGTGGAGTCGCCGGCAACGTCGTGCCTGACCGCGCCATGCTGACGATCAACCACCGCTTCGCACCCGACCGTTCGCCGGACGAGGCCGAGGCCCACCTGCGCTCCGTGATCGGCGACGACGTGCTCGATGACGATGCCGCGTTCGAGGTCGTCGACTTGGCCATCGCGGCAGCACCCTCGCTCACCCACCCGCTGCTCGGCTCGCTGGCGGCGAGGCTCGACGCGCCACCGCGGGCGAAGCTCGGCTGGACCGACGTTGCGTTCTTCGCCGCGCAAGGCATCCCCGCGGTGAACTTCGGGCCAGGCGATCCAGCGATCGCGCATACCGCCGGTGAACACGTGCAACGGGTCGAGATCGAGCGTACCTACCGCGTGCTGGCCGGTCTACTGACCGGTTCCTGAACGGTCAGAGACGGCGCAGGACCGTGACGACCTTGCCGAAGACGACGACATCCGACGCCGGGAAGCGCATCGGCTCGAGCCTCGGGTTGTGCGGCGTAAGGATGATCTCGGCGCCCTCCTTGCGGTAGGTCTTGACCGTGGCCTCCTCGCCGGGGATGCCTGCAACGATGATGTCGCCGTTGCGCACCTCGGACTCCTGGCGGACGACGACGAAGTCGCCGTCGAGGATGCCTGCGCCGACCATCGAGTCGCCGCGCACCCGCAGCATGAACAAGTTGCCGTCGCCGGTGAAATCCTGGGGAAGCGGGAGCACCTCTTCCACGCGCTCCTCGGAGAGCACACCGGTGCCGGCTGCGACATCGCCGATGAGCGGGACATGGCGCACCGGACGACGTTCGGCCTGGCTGCCGGTGGCCGGGTCGTAGCGGACCTCGATGGCACGCGGCTTGGTGGGGTCGCGGCGGAGGAAACCAAGCTTCTGCAACGTCTCCAGGTGCGCGTGCACCGTGGATGACGACGACAACCCGACGGCCTCACCGATCTCGCGCACCGACGGTGGATAGCCGCGCTGCCGCATGGCGTCCTCGATACAGGCGAGGATCTGGCGCTGGCGGTTGGACAGGGTGTCGCTCATTCGAGGTCTCCTCTACGGGTCCGCCGGGTCGGGCCCCGGCGTTTCGCCGGCGTCCGACCCGGACGGTGCACAGAACTGTTGTTCGGTAGGTTAGCAAGCGCGATCGCATCTGGCAAACATCTGTTCGGTTTCCCCTTGACCTCGAACGAATGTTCGTGCAACGATGCGTCCATGTCCACGAACATCCGTTCGACCATCGCCCGCCCAGTGCCTCGTCGCACAGTTCCGTCGTCAGACGGTGCGGTGTATGCACGTCGACGTCTGATGGCGTTGCTCGCCATGCTCGTGACGGTCACCGTGGTGGCCTTGTTGGTGGTCGTCGGGTATGGGATGGCCGGTGCCGAGAGCGCCGGCGCGGCGCGTCTCGGCGCCACCTCGTCGTCCTTCGGCGCCGGGGTGCAGGTGCATGTCGTGCGACCCGGCGACACACTCTGGTCGATTGCCCGGGTCGCCCAGCCCGTGGGCGATGTCCGTCCGCTCGTGGGTCGGTTGTTGCGCCAGACCGGATCGCATCTCGACGTTGGCATGCGAGTCGAACTTCCCGGCTGACGGTTGCGCACGTGGACCCCTCGACGGCTGTCGGGCTGTTGACGACGTGTAGCGTCCGGCCAGTGCGTTGCCCGTTTTGCACCAACCTCGACGACAAGGTGGTCGACTCCCGTGCCGCCGACGAGGGGACGGCCATCCGTCGTCGGCGGGAGTGTCTCGAGTGCGGTCGGCGCTTTACGACCTTTGAGCGGATCGAGGAGGTCGCGCTTACCGTGGTGAAGCGCAACAGCACCCGTGAGCCGTTCGATCGTGCAAAAGTCGTGCGCGGCCTACGAGCGGCGACGAAGAGCGGCACCGTGTCCGAGGCGCAGATCGAGTCGGTCACCAGCGAGGTCGAGGAAAGGCTCCGGCTGGAGGGTGCCGAGGTGTCGAGCCAGTCGATCGGGCTTGCGGTGCTGGAGCGCCTGCAGGCCATCGACGCGGTGGCGTACCTGCGCTTCGCGAGCGTCTACAAGAACTTCACGGATCCGGCCGACTTCGCGCGAGAAGCGAGCCTCCTGACGAAGGCAACCGAACCGAAACCCGCGAGCTGAGGAAAAGACCTCTGCTCTGAGGCGCTTTCCCCAGGGTTTTCCCCACGATCGCCACCTAGTCGTCCACCGATTGCGTTTCGTAGGGTCAGGCACTTCGGGTCGATCGGAAAATACGCGCGGGTATCGCCGAAGGTTCTTGACAGGACCGAACGACACGGCTGTAATTACACCTCCTGTCGTGGTCGGAAGCATCGGCGACCACAACTTGTTGTGTCTTTGGCTGGTGTGTCCTGTGGCCAGCATTCTGGCGTCGGGGATCGACCAGTCGCACCACCTGCAGCAGACCCGACACACCGATCACCACCGCTCCGCAACCACGCACGCACGCATCGCACGAAAAGGCCCGCCGCTACCGGCGGGTTCATGAATCGAAAGGCACTCTTCCTCATGGCAATCGCTCCTGAGCGCTCCGGCATCGGCATCCGGCGGTACTTCACGACAGAGGGGGTCCATCCCTACGACCAGGTCACCTGGGATCGTCGTGACAGTCGCATCGCCAATTGGAAGACCGGGGAGGTCGCCTTCGAACAGATCGGCGTCGAAGTGCCGGCGTCCTGGAGCCTGAACGCCACGAACATCCTGGCCCAGAAGTACTTCCGCGGGACCCCCGACACGTCAGAGCGCGAGTGGTCATTGCGTCAGGTCGCGGACCGTGTCGTCGACTCCATTACCGAGTGGGGGGTCAAGGGTGGCTACTTCGTCGACGAGACCGAGGCCGACGCGTTCAACGCCGAGCTCAAGTACCTGATCATCACGCAGCGTGCCGCCTTCAACTCGCCGGTCTGGTTCAACATCGGGGTGAAGGGCGTCCCCCAGCAGGCGTCGGCCTGCTTCATCCTCGAGGTCGAGGACGAGATGTCGTCGATTCTGAACTGGTACGTCGAAGAAGGCACGATCTTCAAGGGAGGGTCCGGCGCAGGAATCAACCTCTCCAAGATCCGCTCGTCGAAGGAACGCCTGAAGGGCGGCGGTACGGCATCCGGTCCGGTCAGCTTCATGCGGGGTGCCGACGCGTCGGCCGGCACCATCAAGTCGGGCGGCAAGACCCGTCGTGCCGCGAAGATGGTCATCCTCGACGTCGACCATCCCGACGTCATGGACTTCATCTGGTGCAAAGCCATCGAGGAGCGCAAGGCGCAGGCACTGCAAGCCGCCGGCTTCGATGTCAGCCTCGACGGGGCGGATCGCCACTCGGTCCAGTACCAGAACGCCAACAACTCGGTCCGGGTGAGCGATGCGTTCATGCAGGCCGTCGTCGACAACGGCGACTGGGAGCTCAAGGCCGTCACCACCGGTGAGGTCGTCGAGACGGTGAAGGCGCGCCATCTGTTCCGCCAGTTCGCCGAGGCCACGTGGGAGTGCGCCGACCCGGGCATGCAGTACGACACCACCATCAACCGCTGGCACACCGCGTCCAACACGGCCCGCATCAACGGCTCCAACCCGTGCAGCGAATACATGCACATCGACAACTCGGCCTGCAACTTGGCCAGCCTCAACCTGCTCACCTTCCTCGGGAGCGAGGGCACGGGTGCCGCGTCCGCAGGCGGAACGGACACCTTCGACATCGAGGGTTACAAGAGCGCCATCGAGTGCATCTTCACGGCGCAGGAGATCCTCGTCGGCAACGCCGACTACCCGACGAAGTCGATCGGCGAGAACAGCCGCCGCTTCCGCCAGCTCGGCATCGGCTATGCCAACCTCGGTGCGCTGCTCATGGCCCTCGGCCTCGGCTACGACTCCGATGAGGGCCGCGCCTGGGCCGGTGCGCTCACGGCCCTGCTCACCGGGCACTCCTATGCCACGTCGGCCCGCACGGCCACCCGCATGGGGCCCTTCGCCGGCTACCTCGAGAACCGCGAGCCGATGAACAACGTGTTGCGCATGCACCGCGCCGAGGTGGCCAAGATCGACGAGGAGCTCGTTCCCTACGAGCTCCTCACGGCGGCGCAGGAAGCCTGGGACGCGGCCGTCGACCTCGCCGACACCTACGGCGTGCGCAACAGCCAGGCTTCGGTGCTGGCCCCCACCGGCACGATCGGGCTGATGATGGACTGCGACACGACCGGCGTCGAGCCCGATCTCGGCCTGTGCAAGATCAAGACGCTGCACGGCGGCGGCACCATGGTCATCGTCAACCAGACCGTGCCCCGCGCGCTCAAGCGCCTCGGCTACACGCCGGCTCAGGTCGACGCGATCATCGCCTACATCGACGAGAACAAGTCGATCGTCGGCGCACCTGCCTTCAAGCCCGAGCACCTCCCGGTGTTCGCCTGCTCCATGGGCGACAACGTCATCCACTACCTCGGCCACGTCCGGATGATGGCCGCCGTCCAGCCGTTCATCTCGGGCGCCATCTCCAAGACCGTGAACATGCCGGAGACGGCCACCGTCGACGAGATCGAACAGCTCCACATCGACGCCTGGCGGATGGGCATCAAGGCCATCGCCGTCTACCGCGACAACTGCAAGATCGGCCAGCCGCTGAACACGGCGAAGAAGGAGACAGCCGAAGACACCGGGCCGGTCGTCGTCACGGTGGTCGACCCCGACCTTGCGGCCAAGATCGCTGAGCTGGAGAAGGCCCTGGCCTCTACCACCACGGTGGTTCGTCAGCCCCAGCGCGAGCGCATGCCCCGCCATCGCCGGTCCAGCACGTTCGCCTTCCGGGTGGCTGACTGCGAGGGCTTCGTCCATGTGGGCGAGTACGAGGACGGTCGACCGGGCGAGCTCTTCGTCAAGGTCTCGAAACAGGGTTCCACGCTGGCCGGCATCATGGATGCGTTCTCGATCTCGATCAGCCTCGGCTTGCAGCACGGCGTACCGCTGACGACGTTCGTGCGGAAGTTCTCCAGTATGCGCTTCGAGCCGGCCGGCATCACCGACGACCCTGATCTCCGGATCGCCACGTCGCTGATCGACTACATCTTCCGCAGAATGGCCCTCGACTACCTGCCCTACGACGTCCGCTCCGAGCTCGGCGTGCTGTCGTCGAAGGAGCGCATCCAGCCGACGCTGCCCGGTGTCGAGGAGGCGACGACGGTCAGCACGTCGCTGACCGAGTCGGGGACCACGCCGTCGAGCGCGGCGACGCCCGCAGCAGCCGTCGTGTCGGCACCTGCGACGGCCCTGCCGTCGGCTGCCCTGCCGTTGGTTGCCCAGACCCTCGATCTCACGCCGAAGCCGGCCACCGGACCGTCCGTGCCTCGGTTGCTGTCCCGCCAGCGTCCGGCCGACGCGCCGTTCTGCTACTCGTGCGGCAACGAGATGAACCGGGCGGGGAGCTGCTACGTCTGCTCGGCGTGCGGCGCCACCAGCGGCTGCAGCTGACCAGTCCTGGGAGTGGTGAACAGTGACGGGTTCTGCACCGCTACGGTGCCGAACCCGTCGAAGAACCGGGCGGGCAGTTTGTTCGTTCGCATCGGCTCAGTGTCAAGCTCCTCGATGATGAGGAGCGCGACCGGTGTCCGGCTGGCGATGGTCTACGTCGGCGTGGCCGAGTCGGCCTCCGATCCGATCATGTCACCGCCGCTCGGCGTGCAGCTGTTGGCCACCGTCGCTCGGAGGGCCGGCCACGAGGCGGAGCTCTTTGACAACCGTCGGCCGGGCGCTGTGCTCGACCGGATAGGCGCGTTCAAGCCGACGGTCGTCGGGTTCAGCTTCCTCTCGATCGCTGCGGCCGAGGCCGGTCGACTGGCGGACGAGTGCCACGCCGCGGGCTGGCTGACGTTGGCCGGCGGCATTCACGCCACGGTGTTCGGAGCCGAGCTCCTGGCGGCGAACGGGGGCGCCTTCGACGTGGTCGTCACCGGTGAGGGTGAGGTCGTCATCGAATCCGTCTGTGCGGCGCTCGCATCGGGAGCACGCCCGACCGGGCTGATCGCCGGCACGCCCGTTGCGACGCTGGAAGAACTGCCGTTCCCCGACGACTTCGCCGAGTACCGGCCGGTACTGGCCGACCCGGCGAGGTCGCACCGCACCGCGGCGCTGCAGCTGAACCGCGGATGCCCGATGAACTGCCAGTTCTGTGAAGTCTCGCGCGACGCCGCGCTGTTCGAACTGCCGCGCAACGATCGCCGTCGGACCACGGCCACGGCGCTGCGCGACATCGACCAGCTCGTGACCCGCCACGGAACCAACTACCTGGTCCTGGTCGATTCCATCGCCACACTGCACGACGCCGCGATCGCAGAACTCCTGCTGCGCGTCGATGCTCGATGGCCGGAGATGGCGGTCCAGCTGAACTCGCACGTCAACAAGATCGGGGTCGGATTTCTCCAGGCGTGCGCCCAGCTGAAGGATCGGGCGTCGGTCTGGATCGGCTTCGAATCGGGCTCGCAGACCATCCTCGACCTCATCAAGAAAGAGACCCGCGCCGGGCACGCGGATCGCGTCGCCCGTGCGATCCTTGCCACCGGCGCCCGTCTGGGCGTCAACCTGCTGCTCGGCCTGCCAGGCGAGACGGCGGCGACGCGAGCCGAGACGATGGCCTTCGCCGAGGGTCTGAAGGCAGCAGAGACCTATGCCGACCAGGTGATGCTGAACCCGAACGTCTTCAACCCGCTGCCAGGTTCGCCGCTGTTCGCGTCGATGGTGCGTGACGGTCGCCGGCGACAGGCGTCCGGGCCGCTCGGCGACTACCGGGTGCGCGCCATCGACGACCTCGAAGCCGGTGATGTGCCCCTCCACGGCGTCGACTACGCACCGGTCATCGCCGAGTACAGGGCGTTGTGGGCGCTCCGAGGTCGTGTCGCCGATCCGCAGTACCGCCCGTGGGTGGAGACGGGCTGAACGTCCGACATATCCAACGATCGGAACGTTTGCCCGGTCCGTGCGGGCAAACGTTCCGATCGTCGGCTGCCTTGCCGTCGCTCCCGAACGATTTGACTCACTCTGAGTAGACAGACAACTCGGAGTGAGTCAGACTCTTGGCATGGTGCAACCCACCGAACAGCACGACTACACCGCACTGCAGA
>JAYUDQ010000672.1:0-8975 GCA_043739745.1 Acidimicrobiia bacterium
TCGATGCCGACGGCGAGGCCGATCATCATCGAGAAGTTCATCGACCACACCGATAGCGGCGTGAACGACGTGGCCAGATGCAGTCCTGCGAACCCGACCGCGATTCCCGATACGGCAAGAATCAGCGGCAGGCCGGCCGCGACCGCGGAGCCGAACGCGATGAACAGCAGCACGAGGGTCGGCAGGCCGGACAACAACTCCGCCTTGTGCAGCGCCTCCTTGTTCGACGTGTTGAAATCACTCCACACCGGCCACTCCCCGGTCACCTCGGCCCGCGCGCCTGCCGGGAGCGCCAACGACGCAACCGTGGCAATGACGTGTCCGGCCGACTCCGGGAGCCGGGAGTCGTTCCCCGCGATCAGCTCGACCGGCACCAGCGCAGTGAGCCCGTCACGAGCGATGAGGCCGGCATCGCTCGGCATCGCCAAAGGATCGGCCACCGCGCCGACTCCCGCAGTGCCCGCCAGACCCGCCACCACTGCCTTCACCGCGGCCGGATCGGTCGAGATGGGCAACCGCTGGTGGATCACGACGACGGCGGCCTCGGCGCCGACACCGGGAAAGTTCGCACGCAACTCGTCACGCACCCGCTGGGCGATCGAACCCTGAGCCTCCCACCCCGCACCCGACAGCGCCCCCGTCAACGCAATCGCGAGCGGAGCCGCAGCCAGCACCGCCACCAGCCATACCAACATCACGCGCCGGCGCCGGTTCGCACCGAAACGGCCAAGCCGGGCGAAGTAGTGATCCGCGAGCGGCCGAGCTCCTATTATACCCATAGGGGTATGGTACACATACCAGTAGGGGTATACTTGAAATCGTTGTTCGGAGTGTCGGCCCTCCTCCACCCGCGAACCACACGGTGCTGGCGTCGGGCGAAACAACTCGGTTGTGACGTCATCGTCAGCGGACGACGAGGAAGACGCCGCCGAGGACGACGAGCACGGATCCATAGATCCGCTCGAGGAGATGAGCATCAGTCCGAAGTGCGATCCGAGCGCCGATGAAGGAGAGTGGCACCGAGGTTGACCCGAACACGGCAACGAGGGTCCAGTCGATGTGTCCGAGGGCGGCGTGCACGACCGTGCCCGGGATGGCGAGAACGGACGCAACAGCGAACGAGTTCGCGAATGCGGCCTTGATCGGAAGGCGGAGGACACTGATGTAGAGAGGAGCGAGGAGGAACCCGCCGCTGTTCGCGAGGAGACCGGACGCAAGACCGACAACTACCGCCACGCTCGCCAGAAGGAGCGTGGAACTCGGCCCGGCCGGTTGAACCGTCTCCGACTCCGCCGTCTTGCCCAGCAGCAGTCGAAGGCCAAGCCCGACGAGCACCAGGTCGGTGACCTTCACCAGGACGCCCCCACTCACCCAGCGGGTGAGCAACGCTCCAACGACCGTGGCGGGAACACCGAACGCAACGCTCCAGCGCACCACACGCCAATCGACGAGTCGTTCCTTCGAGTATGCGTACCCCGCGACCATCGTCGACGGAATCGTGGCCGGTAGCGGCGCTGCGACGGCGATGATGGCCGGCACCCCAACGGCGTGGAGCAGCGGTGTCGCAATCGCCGATCCGCCCTTCCCGAGCAAACCGCCGAGAAACCCGATGCCGATGCCGATGCCGGCCACCACCCACAGGTTCACCATGACGTGGTCAGTCCGGTCATAGGCATCATTCTGAGACCAATCAATACCAAGGGCCAGCGCATGCTGACTCCCACTGCCATAGTCTGTATCTATGGATCTTCGGCAGCTCGAATACGTGGTTGCCGTTTCGGATCACGGCACCTTCACCCGGGCCGCGGCCGCCGTCCATGTATCACAACCCTCGCTGTCACACGGCGTCCGCACGCTCGAGAACGAACTCGGCGTCGAACTGTTCCTGCGCCTCGGCCGCACGATCGAAGTCACCTCCGCCGGCCGCCAAGTCATCGACGCCGCACGACGCGTCGTCCGAGACATGGCCGACCTCGCCGCGGCCGCGGCCGCAGTGACCGCCCTCGAAACCGGCACGCTTCACCTGGTCTGCCTACCGACACTCGCCGCCGACCCGCTGGCCGAACTCATCGGCCGCTTCCGGACCAACCATCCAGGCATCGCAGTTCACGTCCACGAACCCGAAGACCCCAGCAGCGTTGAGAACTTTGTCCGGTCCGGACAGGCTGAGCTCGGCCTCACGGACATCACCACCGGCAGCCACGGCCTTCAACGGATCGACCTCTTCCGCCAACAGATCGTGGCCGTCTCCCCACCTGGATCACGCCACGACGCGCCGCTCACACCCCAGGCCCTCGCTGCGCTGCCGCTGATCGTCACTCCCCCCGGGACCTCAACCAGGCGACTCCTCGATCGCACCCTCGCACGGGGCGGCTACCAGCCGAACATCGCCGTCGAGATCAACTACCGCGAAGCAATCATCCCGCTCGTCCTCGCCGGCGCAGGAACCTCGCTCCTCCCGGCCCGCATGGCCGAACAAGCAGCTCGTCAAGGAGCCGTGATCCGCCTACTGCGACCAGCCCTCAGCCGCCGCATCGGACTCCTCCACCGACACACCCGACTCTCGCCCGCAGCCCAAGCAATGGTGATCCTCGCCCGAGCATCACTCAAGAACCGCGCCTCCAACCAGGCCACCATTGAGGCCGACGCAACCCGCGGCAGATAGCGCTCGGCTGAGCTCCAGCGTGACTGTTCGCAGAACTGTACGCACCAATCCGCTGTTCGTGACTTTGTGACGGTCCTTGCCGCGACAAGGACTCGATAGTTCGACGCGGCGACCGGGTTCGTAGGCCACGATTCTGGCTCTGTCCTCCACGCCTCGATCTGCCTCAGAACGGGCCATCCGCCCACGGTGCGCCGCAAGAACCTCCGCATGCGCTTCCTGTAGGGCGGAATCGCCGCGCCGCCGAAAATCGCCTGATTCGGTGTCGTCGGTGCCAACTCACCGAACCCGACCCGAAAGGACCGGCACAAGTCCCGCACACCAGGCGCGCGAGTCCCATCCCCTCAAGGCGCGAGTCGAACCGATCCGCTCGATGCTCGCCGCCGCCCACGTTGCACTTGGCGATGCCGCGTGCGCCACCGCGTTCGACGGGCTGAGCGTCGCGTGTTCGCCGCGGTCGTGCCGCCGACGTCGGCAGACTGACAACGCTTCTCGTACGTCAGGTTCGGTACACGTCTCGACGATGATCGACCCTGATCACGGTGACCGTCCGGTCATCATCGTTCATCCGGTAGAGCACACCGTAGGTACCTCGCCGGGTGCTGAACACGGTCGCCAACTCATTGCGAAGCGCACGCCCAACGCGTCTTGGCTCACGGATCAACGCGCCGGTGATGAAGTCGATCACTGCGGCCGCCACCGCCTCGGCGAGCTCCTCGGCAATCGCCCGGGCGGCCGGGCGGGCCACGATCAACTCGTACGGCTCGATCACTTCTTCGAATGCGGTCGCAGCGCCCGAACGGCGTCGACCCCGCGGACGACGTCACCCTTGGTCACGGCCTCATCAGCGTCACGGATAGCCCGAACCACGTCGGAATCTCCCAGGACCTCCAAGGTCTCTTCGAGACTCGCAAGGTCCTCTGCGCTGATCAGCACCGCAGCCGGCCGGCCGTAACGGGTCACCACGATGCGCTCATGCTCACGCTGCACCCGATCGTTCTGGGCCCGGGAACTGCCGTTTGGGCGGGAGTAACGCCGGCCGCAGACGCGCCCAAACGGCACCAAACGCGCCCAGAATCGCCGGACTTCGACATCACCCGGCGGGTGCCACGTGAGCGTCACACGCTTCGCCCGTGGAGCCATCGGATCACGGCGGAGACACGGCGGTGGTCGGCCCGGTCGCCATGCAGATCGAGTTTCGTGAAGATGGATCAATGTGTGTTTCGAGCGTCTGCGCTGAGCAGTGGATTTCCTCCGAGATGGCGAAGTTCGATCGTCCCTGCGCCATCAGGTTCAGCACTTCACGTTCTCGGTCGGTCAATCGAGCGAGGGCGACGACGTCGTGGCGGTTCAGCAATTGGCGGTGACGAACGGGTTGCGGAGGCCGGCGGACGGCTCCCGCGCCTATCGTGCGCCCCACCAAGAGTCCCCGTCCGGGGGATGTTGTCATCGCCGCTCTCCCCCAGGCTGACGATGTCGACAAGCACAACGGTGGTCACATCTGGGAGAATACAATGCACGCATATCAATCGGCGGAAAGAACATGATGCTCCTCGACCGAGAGTTGCAGGAGTTGGGTGAGTCGGCAAGGGCGCTATCGCTCGCACCCGGCGACGTTTTGGTTCGCGAAGGTGATGAGGCACATGAGGTCTTCTACGTGCGTTCCGGGCAGCTCGACGCAGTGACCGACGGGCTGCGCGGCGAGGTGCTCCTCGGCCGTGTCGGCGCCGGGGAGTTGATCGGCGAGATCGCTGTCGTCACCGGTCGTCGGCGCATGGCCACCCTGCGGGCCTCGGAGCCCTCGGTGGTGTTCGGCATCCCGCGGGCCTCGTTCGAGCAGTGGATGAACAACCAGCGCGAGGTTGCCGACGCGGTGGCGGCGGGCGCCCGCGAGCGCATCGACCGGGCCCAGGTGGCCACGATGATCGAAGCACTCATCGGTGCCGGTGACGCGACCTGCGTGCAGGACATCCTCGATGCCGTGGAGTGGTGCAGGGTCGAGGCGGGGGAAGTTGTGTTGCGGGAGGGCGACGTCTCGGACGCGGTGTACTTCGTTGTCAGTGGCCGTCTCGTCGCCACGCAGCATCGGCCGAACGGTGTCGAAGAGCGCCTGCGGGAGATGGGCAGCGGCGAGATCATGGGCGAGCTCGGGCTCATTGACGGCGAGGCGAGGTCGGCGACGGTGCGGGCGCTTCGCGACACGACCCTGGCCCGCTTCTCGACGACGAGTTTCGAGAACCTGATCGAACATCACGCCGGCCTCGCGCTGCATGTCGCACGCAGCGTGGTGCGCCGGGCTGGGCGGCCCCGTACCGGCGCCCGGGCCGCGTCGATCGCAGTTGCAGTCACCGCGCCGATCGATTCAGAACCGTTCCTAAAGCCGTTCCTCGCCGAGATCGCGCAGTTCGGCACGATGTTCCATCTTTCGAGCGGCCGGGTCGATGGCATGCTCAACGAGGTTGGTATCGCGCAGCGTCGTGTCGAGGACGTGGGCGTGCCGCGACTGTCCGAGTTCCTCCACCAGGCCGACGTCGAGAACGAGCACGTCGTCTACGAGACCGATCGCGCGCAGGATCTCACGACGTGGTCGCGGCGCTGCTTGCGTCACGCCGATCGCGTCGTGCTGGTGATCTCGGCCGAGCCGGACGCCGACGAGGACCGGCGTGTGCGACAGCTCGTCGACGAGCTGCGTCAGTTGGAGGGTGTGCCGTGGTGGGTTGCGGTCGTGCATCGGCGAGGGAGCGCCCGACCGTCTGCGAGCGCGGCGCTTCTGAACCGTTACGGCGCGCAGGAGATCATCCATGTGGCCACCGGAGCAAACGCGGACATCACCCGGCTGGCTCGGCTGGCGACGGGACGGGGCCTCGGGCTCGTGCTGTCCGGCGGCGGAGCCCGCGGCTTCGCGCACATCGGCGTGGTTCGGGCGCTGCACGAGTTCGGCATCGCTGTGGACCGCGTTGGAGGTGCGTCGATCGGCGCACCCATAGGTGCCGGCGTGGCGATGGGACTTCACCCGGCCGAGCTCCTGGAGACAGTGAGCAAACAGTTCCACCATCTCCTCGACTACACCGTTCCTGTCGTCTCGGTCCTGAAAGGCGCCCGGATCTCGAAGAGCATCGACGAGTCGCTCGGCGGCATGGACATCGAGGATCTGTGGCTCGGGTACTACTGCGTGTCGACCAACCTCACCGCGTCGCGCCTCGAGATCCACGATCGCGGCGAGCTCGCGCTTGCGGTGCGGGCCAGCGTCGCGATTCCCGGTGTCCTCCCGCCCGTTCCATACCGCGGCGATCTGCTCGTCGATGGAGGCGTGTTGGCCAACCTCCCGGTCGAGCCCATGCGCTCGCACCCCGGCATCGGCACGGTCATGGCCGTCAATGTTGCATCCGCGGCCGGGCCGCGGGCTCGGACCGATTACGGCATGTCCATCTCCGGGTGGCAGGCCTTACGGGCTCGTTTCGGGCGGCAGCGTTCGCCGTACCCGAGCCTCGCCGGTGTGCTGATGAGAACCATGATCGTCGGCTCGCTACGCGACCAGCCGCACGGCGACGACGACCGTGGCGACCTCTTCCTCGAGATCGAGTGCAAGGGCGTCAACCTGCTCGCCTTCGACAAGGTCGAACCGGTCGCCAAGATCGGCTACGAGACCGCGAAACCGATCATCGAGCAGTGGCTCGCGACCCGCACCGGAAAGGAGCTCTGACCATGCTGCTACTCACACTCCGCGACCTGCGCCACCGCCGCACCCGCTTCCTGATCGTCACCACTGTTGCCGCCGTCGTCTTTGCGTTGCTGTTCCTGATGAACGGCCTCGTGGAGCAGTTCCACCGCGAGCCTGTCGACACCACACGCTCGTTCGGAGCCGACGGCTGGGTGTTGGCGACGGGTGTCGCCGGACCATTCACGTCCTCGGGCAGCGTTGCGCTCACGGTCGGCAACCAGCTCCACGCAATGCGCCGCTCGCCCATCGTCGTGGCCCGCGCCAGCCTGCATCGGGGTGCCGCGTCTCCGGGCGGCGTGTCAGGAGGCGCATCGTCGGCGAGTGGCTCGTCGCGGGAGGTCGTGATCGTCGGGCACGACCCCAAAGGCCTCGGAGCACCACAGGTGATCGACGGGCGCACCGCGGCCTCCACCGGGGAGATCGTGACGGACCGCAGCATCGGTGCCCGCATCGGCTCGGACGTGCAGATCGGCCAGGACCGCTACCGCGTCGTCGGCCGGACACGGAACGCGACCGTGCTCGCCGGTGTCCCGCTCGTGTACGTCGTCCTCGGCGACGCGCAGGACATGGTCTTCGGATCGCGCTCGGTCGTGACCGGGTTCCTCGTCCGAGGTCATGTCGCCACGCTCCCGTCCGGGATGGCGTTGCGGACAAACCACGAAGTCGCCGACGACACGTTCCATCCGCTCAAGAACGCGATCGTCTCGATCGACCTCGTGCGGGCGCTCCTATGGCTCGTCGCCGCGGTGATCATCGGTGCCGTCGTGTTCCTCTCCGCTTTAGAACGGCAGCGGGACTTCGCCGTGCTCAAGGCGGTCGGCACCACAAACGCCAAACTGGCCGGCGGCCTTGCGCTGCAAGCGGTTCTCATCGCGCTCGTCGCCGTGCTCATCGCATCGGTGCTTCAACTACTCCTGCGGCCCGCGTTCCCCCTGCGAATACGCGTGCCCGATGCCGACTACTGGCGCTTGCCGCTGCTCGGGTCGCTCGTCGCGCTGCTCGCTGCTGCCGCCGGTATGCGCAGCGTCGTGCGGACCGATCCGGCAAGCGCGTTCGCCGGGGCAGGAGGCTGAAGATGTCCGCACCCCAAACGCACGGTCCGACCGCGCCGGCCCGTGGCCCTGACGCCGCCCGAACCGGTGGTCTCGTCGTCGACAAGCTGGTCGTGGAATACCAGCGCGACGGCTATACGATCCGACCCCTCGACGGCCTCGACCTCCGTGCCAACGAGGGCGAGCTCGTCGTGCTACTCGGCCCGTCCGGCACAGGCAAGACGACGCTGCTGTCGTGCCTCGGTGGCATCCTCACCCCGACGGCCGGCACGATCACACTCGGCGACGTTCTCGTCACATCACTCAAGTCGCGTGAACTGCAGGAGTATCGGCGCACGCACGTCGGCTTCGTGTTCCAGGCCTTCAACCTGATCCCGTCGCTGAGCGCACTCGAGAACATCGCCATACCGCTCATGCTCGGTGGCCAGTCTCGACGGGCGGCGACGGCCCGTGCCCGCGACCTGCTGGAGACGGTGGGCCTCGCAGACCGTGCCACCCACCGCCCCGCCCACCTCTCCGGCGGCCAGCAGCAGCGTGTTGCCATCGCCCGCGGCCTTGCCGGAAACCCCCGGCTGCTATTGGCCGACGAGCCGACCGCCAACCTCGACTACATCCAGGCCGAATCGGTGATCCGTCTCCTGCGCGAGCTGCGGGCCGACGGGCGCATCATCGTCGTGTCGAGCCACGACGCCCGCCTCATCCCGGTCGCCGACCGCGTGCACCAGATGGTGGCCACGGAGGCAGCCTCCGACGACCCAGCAGTGTCGTGCCGGTTCGCGAACGGCGCGTCGATCTTCGAGCAAGGAGATCGTGCCGACCGCGTCTACGAGCTGATCACCGGCGAGGTCGACATCGTCCGGGTCCACGCCGACCGGAGCGAGGAAGTGCTCACCCGTCTTCACCCCGGCCGCTACTTCGGTGAGTTGGGGCCGCTCCTCGGCTTCCCCCGTTCGGCATCGGCGCGAGCTGCCACCGATGTCGAGGTGGTCTCCTACGGGGTCACCGAGTTCCGCCACCACCTGCAGTCCACGCATGTCCCGTCATCCACAGCCCGACTCCCCTCGAAGCGAGTCAATGATCCATAAGCGCGCATAGAAATATCTGACCGGGAGTCGAGCTGTTCCGCGACCTCGACGCACCGGCCCTCAAACACCTGCCGGGCGCCTGCAGCTACTAGTCGTGTCGGCGACGAAGCCTCCATCGTGACCGCGGGAAGGTGGCCGTGACGAGGCGAGACCACGGCAGCCGTAAGGCGACAGTCACGGCGGACGCCAACCTGAGCGAGCGGTTTCGCGCCGCTCGGCGACAAAGCGATATGCAGCGACGCATTCACGCCGCGCGGCGCGAAGCAAACGGCCAAAGACGCGCCCAGACCCGACGCGCAACCCCTCAGGTGGACGGCGGCGCGAGCCCGGCCAGCTGCGTGCGGTTGTTCACGCCCAGCTTCGCAGACCGGCGAAAAGTGCGACTGCACCTCGCCTCGTAGCCCGGGTGGTGCGATGTATAGACCGCGAACTTTGTCGTCGAAAGCCGCTACCAC
>JAYUDQ010000673.1:0-8954 GCA_043739745.1 Acidimicrobiia bacterium
TGACCGAGCTGACGTCTTCGTGCCACCGCCTCGAGACCCGAATCCCGCCAGAGCTCCCGGACGCGGACCCCGATGGCTAAGCCAGCGCTAAGGGGCGACCAAAGACGCGTGTGGCCAGCATTGCGAACACGAGAACTGTGACCTCCGTCGCCCACGCCGCACGTCCGTGACCTAATGTTCCGCCAAAAGCTGCTGCGCGCCTGCTTAGAGGGGCGTCAGCTTCCCACCCAGAAAAGCCCATTGAAGGGAACACCACCAATGCAATCACGCACCCGCGCAACGGCCGCGCTCGCCGGCATCGCGCTGCTCGCAGGCGGCACGGCATTCGCCTCGAATGCCAGCGCTGCCACAAAGGCCAAGGCGGTCACTTGCGCCAAGGGAACAGAAATCGACTATGTCGGACCGATCACCGGCCCGAACGGCAACCTGGGAGTCAACATCTCCCGAGGCGCCGACCTGGCTATCGCCGAGTTCAACAAGGCGAACAAGGGATGCCAGATCGTCTACAAGACCCAGGACACCCAGGGCGATCCCGACCAGGCGATCCTCGTTGTCCCGAAGGTCATTTCCAACAAGAAGGTCATCGGCGTCGTCGGCCCGGCGTTCTCTGGCGAGACCGACAAGACCGGCAAGCTGTTCGCCGACGCGTTGCTCCCGAGCATCAGCCCGTCTGCCACCCGCGTGAGCTTGAGCAGCAATGGCTGGGCCACGTTCCACCGTGCCCTTGCCAACGACGGCAAGCAGGGCCCCGGCATCGCCAAGCAGATCAGCGTGCTCGGCGGCAAGAAGGTCGGCATCATTGACGACCAGAGCGACTACGGCAAGGGTCTTGCCGACATCGTGAAGTCCACCCTCGGCGCTGCGGTCGTCGCTTCCGACAGCTTCAACGACAAAGCGACCGACTTCTCGGCCGCGATCACGAAGATGAAGAGCGGCGGCGTCGACACCATCTTCTTCGGCGGTTACTACGCCCAGGCCGGCCCGCTCACCAAGGCCATCCGCGCGGCTGGCCTCACGGCCACCGTTGTCTTCGGCGACGGTGTCCTCGACCAGGGCTACATCGACGGTGCCGGCCCGGACGGCGAAGGCGCCATCATCACCTGTACCTGTGCCCCCACGGACGCGAACCCGACGTTCCTCGCCTCCTACAAGGCCAAGTTCAACGACACGCCGAAGACCTACGGTCCCGAGGCGTACGACGCGGCCAATGCGCTCCTCGACGGCATCAAAGCCGGCAAGACCACCCGCAAGGCCCTCAACGACTACCTCAAGACGTACAACAAGCAGGGCGTCACCAAGGTCCTGAAGTGGGATGCGACCGGCGAAGTCGCCGGCGAGGCCGTCTATGCCTACAAGGTCGTCAGCGGCAAGATCACACCGCTGGGCCTTATCAAGTAACGCAGACGAAGACCGGTCCGACGTGCCTGCCCCGAGGCCGTCTCACTGAACCGGCGGGAGCGGTCGATTATTCGGTCCGCTCCCGCCGTCTTTTTCGAGGAGAAACAGCAAAAAATGACGAGCCTCTTCCTTTGGAAGAATTTTTGGACTCTGACCGTGACCGGGCTCACGAACGGGGCCATGTACGCCCTCGTGGCACTCGGCTACACACTCGTCTACGGCATCTTGCGCCTGATCAACTTCGCCCATTCCGAGGTGTTCCTCCTCGGCACGTTCGGTTCGATCATGGCCGCTACCTGGATCCTACGGATCCCGCAGACCCGCGATGGTAAGTACCCCTACGAGCACGGCCTTGCTCTCGTCGTCGTGCTGATCTTCCTGCTCGTGGTGGCGATGATCTGCTCGGCCGCCACCGCCCTCGTCATCGAACGCACGGCTTACCGACCATTGCGTGGTGCGGGCGACAAGGCCGGCGCCATCGGGATGTCGTTCCTAACAGCGTTTGTCGTAAGCCTCCTGTTCAGCGAGAACACGAAGGTGAACGTTGTGATCGCCGCAATCACCACATTCCCGTTGTCGATCCTGTACCTGCGCCTCTTCAAACGTGGCCGCCAAGCTCCCCGGCTTGCGTTCCTCATCTCGGCCATCGGCGCGTCCACGGCCATCTCCGAAGCGGTCGCCACGTGGGGCCCGAAGACTCGCAACCAGTACTTCCCGCCGCGTGTGCTCCAGAAGTCGGTACTTTTCCAGTTCTTCGACACCGACGTGCGTATCGACCAGCTGATCGTGTTCGTCGGCGCCCTGCTGATGATGGTCGCTCTCAGCATGTTCGTCGGCAAGACCCGCCTCGGCCGGGGCATGCGAGCCGTGGCCCAGGATCCCGAAACCGCCCGCATCATGGGTGTCAACATCGACCTCGTCATCCTCGTCACCTTCCTCCTTGGCGGACTCATGGCCGGTGGCGCCGGCATGATGTTCACGCTCGCCCGTGAACAGACCCGCTTCGACGCCGGCTTCGTGCTCGGGGTGAAGGCCTTCACGGCCGCCGTGCTCGGTGGCATCGGCAACCTGAAGGGAGCGCTCATCGGCGGACTCCTGCTCGGGATGGCCGAAAACTACGGCGCCGGCGCCTTCGGCGGTCAGTGGACGGACGTGATCTCGTTCGTCGTACTGCTCGTCGTGCTGATGTTCCGACCGACCGGTTTGCTAGGCGAAACGTTGGGACGAGCACGCGCATGAACGACACCTCCACTGTGGGCGGTCTTACCGCCTCGTTCCGCAAGATCACCTCCCGCCGCCGCAAACAGGGCGCGTTCGGTCGCTGGTGGAACGGCCTGGCGAAGACCACACGCACCATCATCCTTGTAACCCTCGTCGCCTATCTCTACGTCCTACCGACATACCCGCCACCGTTTGTCAAGACGCCCGAGAGCGACTGGGCCACCGTCCTGGCGAGCGGCATGGTCATCTATGCGCTCGCCGCCCTCGGCCTGAACGTAGTGGTCGGCTGGTGCGGGCTGCTCGACCTCGGCTACGTCGGCTTCTACGCCGTCGGTGCTTACACGGCCGCCGTGCTCGGCAGCCAGCACGCGAACCTGCCGTGGCTGCTATGCCTGCCTATCGCCGTGGTGGTGTCGATGCTGTTCGGCCTCATGCTCGGCGCGCCGACACTGCGCCTGCGTGGCGATTACCTCGCAATCGTCACGCTCGGTTTCGGCGAGATCATTCGAATTACTGCGATCAACTCCAACTGGCTCGGTTCGACGCGTGGGATCAAGAACATCCCGGCGCCGCCCAACATCGGCCCGATCAAGTTCAACACCTCCGACGCGCGAGGCATTTACTACCTCGGCCTGTCGATGATCCTCGTCGTCGTGTTCTTGCTTCACCGGATCGAAAGCAGCCGCGTCGGGCGGGCGTGGACGGCGATCCGCGAGGACGAGGATGCGGCCGAGATGATGGGCGTGCCCACTTTCCGCTTCAAGCTGTGGGCCTTCGCCATCGGTGCCGGAGTCGGCGGGCTGGCGGGCGTGCTGAATGCTGGTGTCTACCCGGGCTATATCAGCCCGAGCTCATTCGAGCTACGCCTGTCGATTCTGTTCCTCGCCGCCGTCGTCCTCGGTGGAACGGGCAACATGGCCGGTGCCATCCTCGGCGGTGCGCTCGTTTCGTACATGCCCGAGCGCTTCCGCAACTTCTCGGACAAGCGCTACTTCGTGTTCGGCGTGATCCTCGTGATCATGATGGTCGTCCGCCCGGAGGGGCTCATCCCGCGCCGTCGGGCCGGGCGCACCTTGCCGGCGGAAGCCATCGACCGACCGGACAGTCCCGGCCTCGCCGGGGCCGACCTCGAGGAAACGATCACCTACCGAGGGGACGTGGCCCATGGCTGAGAACGTGCTCGAAATGGACCACGTCACCATGCGCTTCGGCGGCGTGACCGCTCTCGACGACGTCCACTTTCACATCGAACGGGGCGAGATCCTCGGTCTCATCGGCCCCAACGGCGCGGGCAAGACGACCTGCTTCAACGTGATGACCGGTGTCTACGAAACGACGGACGGTCAGGTCCGGTTCCTCGGCCAGCCGCTTGTCGGCAAGAAGCGCTACCAGATCACCAAGGCTGGCATCGCACGCACCTTCCAGAACATCCGCCTGTTCCCGGAGATGACCGCCCTCGAGAACGTCATGGTCGGCGGCGACACCCACCACCGAACGAGCGTCATCCATGCCCTCCTCCACCTCCCGTTGCACACCCGTGAGGAGCGCGAAGGCAAGGCGAGGGCGATGGAGCTGCTGGAGTTCATGGGCATCGCCGACCGTGCCGAGGACAGTGCCCGCAACCTGCCATACGGCTATCAGCGGCGCCTCGAGATCGCCCGAGCGCTGGCCACCGATCCGCAGCTCGTCTGCCTCGACGAGCCGGCCGCCGGTTTCAACCCTTCGGAGAAGCAGGAGCTGATGGGCCTCATCCGCTCGATCCGCGACAAGGGCTACACAGTGCTGCTCATCGAGCACGACATGAGCCTGGTTATGGGCGTGACAGACCGGATCGTGGTGCTCGACTTCGGCAGGAAGATCGCCGAGGGCTCACCCCGCGAGATCCAGAACAACCAGCGGGTGATCGAGGCCTACCTCGGTGTGCCGGACGACGAAGAGCTCGAAGCCGAGCGGGCGCTGTCGTGACCGCACTGCTGGAGGTCATCGACCTCGAGGTGTTCTACGGTCGCATCCAGGCGATCAAGGGAATCTCGTTCACGGTCAACGAGGGCGAGGTGGTCACACTCATCGGCGCCAACGGTGCCGGCAAGACAACGACGATGAAGACGATCAGCGGCGTCCGCCCGGTCACCGCCGGCCAGGTCCTTTTCGAGGGCGTCGACATCACCACGATGGCGCCCCACAAGCGAGTCGAGCTGGGCCTCTGCCAGGCGCCGGAGGGCCGTGGCATCTTCCCCGGCATGTCCGTGCTCGAGAACCTAGACATGGGCATGTACACCCGCAAGGACCGCAAGTCGGAGGCAGCAAAGTCCGACCTCGAGCGGGTGTTCTCCCTGTTCCCCCAGCTAGCCGAACGCCGCGAACAGATCGGCGGCACGATGTCCGGCGGCGAACAACAGATGCTGGCCATCGGCCGCGCCTTGATGAGCCGACCGCGGGTCCTCCTGCTGGACGAGCCGTCGATGGGCCTCGCCCCGATGCTCATCAACCAGATCTTCACCATCATCAAGGAAATAAACCACCAGGGCACCACGGTGTTGTTGGTGGAGCAGAACGCCTCGAAGGCACTGAAGCTCGCCCACCGGGCCTACGTTCTCGAAACCGGCAAGGTCGTCAAGACCGGGAGCGGGGCCACGCTCTTGGACGATCCGTCGGTACGAGCCGCGTATCTGGGGACCGGGCACTGACGTAGGGCATCTGTTGTCGACGCTCCGTGGGCTAGGCACCTCTAGCGGCGAGTAGCAGCCCATGCCTGCGGCGGGCGTGCGTCTGCGAGTTGTCCCGGGTCAGCGGGTTGCGGGATGCAGCGCGTAGTCCGCAGTCAGTTCGTCGAGCGCCTTCAGAAGGTCGGCGTCGAGCGGAGCGTCGGCGGCGGCCACGGAGTCTGCGAGCTGCTCGGGACGGCTGGCACCGATGATCGGCGACGTCACGGCCGGGTGGGCAAGCGTCCAGGCGACAGCCATCTGTGCCATCGAGATCCCTGCGTCCGCGGCAAGCGGACGCAATGCTTCGACCGTCGCGAACTCGCGATCGTGCCAGTAGCGGTTCTGGTAGTTCGAGGCAGCGGTACCGAGGGTGAAGCGACCCTCGGGTGGCGGCTCGGCCGCCTTGTGCTTGCCGCTGAGGAAGCCACCGGCGAGCGGATTGAAGGGGATCACACCCACACTGTCATCGACGCACAGCGGATAGAGCTCACGCTCGGCGTTGCGGTACAGGAGGTTGTAGCGGGGCTGGACGCACTCGTAGCGGACGAGCCCGAGCGCCTCCGAGCGGCCGATGGCCCGGGCCAGTTGGTAGGCCATGTAGTTCGAGCAGCCGATGTGGCGGACCTTGCCGGAACGGACCAGGTCGTCTAACGCTGACAGCGTCTCGTCCTGCGTCACCGTCGGGTCGAACGAGTGCATCTGGTAGAGGTCGACGTAGTCGGTGCCGAGCCGACGAAGGGATGCCTCAACCGCATCGAGGATGTGGCGGCGCGACGCGCCCTGCTGCCACGGCTTGCGGCCCATCGCGCCGACGCACTTGGTGGCCAGCACCACGTCGTCGCGTCGGCCCGACCTTGCCGCCAGCCACTTCCCCACGATCTCCTCCGTCCTCCCGACCGTGCTGAGGCCGCCGCCGAGCGGGTAGACGTCGGCCGTGTCGAGGAAGTCGATGCCGGCCTCTTCGGCCGCGTCGAGGATGGCGAAGCTCGTCGGCTCATCGCACTGGAGACCGAAGGTCATCGTCCCCATGCACAGGCGGGAGACCCGCAGTCCAGTCCGGCCCAGTCGAATGTGCTTCATGCATCGGACCTTACGCGCCGGGGTGGTTTTTGCCGAATCAGACGCGCAAATCGACATCGAAGTGCGCGCGGGGCGGCACGGGATGGGCGACGCGGGCGGCAACGGAATGAGCGCGGCGGATCGGCACGGTTAGCGGACCGGTCGGAGCACGATCCGTGGTCAAACGGCCATGACTCGACCCGAATCAGCGACGCTCCGTGCATTCTGCACAGCTCGACTGTGCCGATCCGCCGCGGTCAAGGTGGTCGATCGGCGCGCGCCCGGCCACCCCATGACCCGATGCGCACAACCAAGCACGAATGCACCGAGTCGGAAAGGTTCGTGAATGTCGTCGAGCCCTCTACGCGACGCACTATCCGACGCGCCGGAGGGGCGCACAATGGACGCCCCTCCCGAACGGAACCGCAGCTTCGGGTTCAGATGCCGATGCTGTACCGCTCGCGACACCGCACCGGTGCAGTCGTCGGGTTCAGATGCCGATGCGCTGCGCCAGCAGCTCGCGGTGGTACGTGGGGTCGCCGAACAGCAGCTCGGACGACTTCGCTCGCTTGAAGTACAGGTGCGCGTCGTGCTCCCAGGTGAAACCGATGCCGCCGTGGATCTGGATGTTCTCGGCGGCCGCGTGGAAGTACGCATCCGAGCAGTACGCCTTCGCCAGCGATGCAACGACGGGAAGCTCGTCATTGTCCTCGGCCGCGGCCCAGCCGGCGTAGTAGGCAGCCGACTTGGCCGACTCGACTTCGAGCAGCATGTCCGCACACTTGTGCTTGATGGCCTGGAAGGAGCCGATTGGCCGGCCGAACTGCACGCGCACCTTGGCGTATTCGACGCTCATCTCGAGGCACTTCTGCGCCCCACCGACCTGCTCGGCGGCGAGCGCCACGGCGGCGAGGTCGAGCATCTTTGTGAGCGCAACCCAGCCCTGGCCGTCTTCACTGAACAGGTGGGCGTCGACGTTGTCGAACACGAGCTTGGCCTGCTTGCGGGTCTGGTCCATGGTGGGAAGCGCAGTACGGGTGAGACCCGCAGCGTCGCCGCGGACACCGAACAGCGTCACGCCCGCCGGCGTCCGGGCGGCAACGATGAGCGACTCAGCGGTGTGCCCGTCGAGCACGAACATCTTCTCGCCACTGATCTTGTAGCCGTCGCCCGACTTCGTCGCCGTGGCCGTGATCCCGTCCTCCGACCACTTGCCGTTCGCTTCGGTGAAGGCGACCGTGGCCGTTCCACCGCCGGCGATGGACTGCAGCATCCACTCGGCGCCCTGTCCACCGACGGCCATAGCCAGGTTGGCCGCAAGCGCAACGGTCGAGAAGAACGGCGCGCACAGCAACGACTTGCCCATCTCTTCGAGCACGACGATGAGCTCGACGTAGCCATACCCGGAGCCACCCCGGGCCTCGGGAATGATCAGGCCTTGCAGGCCGAGCTGCTCCGCCATCAACTTCCAGACGGCCTCGTCGTAGCCCGACTCGGTCTCCATGAGGCGGCGGACCTCGGAGACGGGCGACTTCTCGTCGAGGAAGCGACGTACGGACTTGCGGAGCTCTTCCTGCTCCTCGCTGAAGGCGAAGTTCACTTCGGGTCCCCTTGCTGGGCTGTGACGAGATTGGCTGTGGATGGACGCGTGGCGGAATCGGACCCGGAATCGGCGTGGACCGGCCCAACGAACGGATGACGTTCTACTAGACCACTTGGTCAAGAGAAAATTCGAGGCCCCGAGCCCGTAGCCTCAGAGCCATGAGCACCCTTCACCCGGCACAGATCCATTACGCGGACACCCAGGTCGAGATCACCAAGCTCGTGGTCGGCCCCTACGACAACAATGTGTTCGTTGTTCGCTGCCGCGCCACGGGCGAAGCCGTCCTGCTCGACGCAGCCAACGAGCACGAGAAGCTACTCGAGCTGTGCCAGACCCTCAACGTCCGGAAGGTCCTCGAGACCCACGGCCACTGGGACCACATCCAGGCCGTGCCGCAGCTCCGCGACGCCGGTTACTCGGTCGCCGTCGCCGCGGCCGACGCCAAGATGCTGCCGAGCTACGACGAAATCCTCGAGGACGACTCGGTGATCCAGGTAGGAGTACTACGTTTGCATACGATTGCGACGCCGGGGCACACTCCAGGTTCGATGTGCTTCTCGATCGAAGGCTCGCCGGTTTTGCTGAGCGGCGACACGCTCTTCCCTGGCGGGCCCGGCAACACGAAGCCGGCCGACGCCGACTTCGGGACCATCATCCAGTCCATCGACCGCCGCTTGTTCACGCTCCCGCCGGACACGATCGTCATGCCCGGTCACGGGATTGACACGACCATCTCGAGCGAGCGCCCGCACCTGCAGGAGTGGGTCGATCGGGGCTGGTGACTGTGCTGATTGCAGCGGGCCCCGCCGCCGCTGCGCTTCGGCACCCGCCGTGTCCGCCTCTTCGGGCTCTCATTGCTCCACTCCTCGCGGGCTCGTCGCTCTCGCATTCGGCCACGGCGCGCTGACAAATGGGGCGGGCCCCGCCGCCGCTGCGCTTCGGCACCCGCCGCACGCCGCGCTGACATC
>JAYUDQ010000674.1:0-3526 GCA_043739745.1 Acidimicrobiia bacterium
TCGCGCTCTGGTACGGCGACGTGCCGGTGGGGGAGGGGCACATCGCGTTCACGACGCCGCTGACCTATGGCGTCGATCCGTTCTGCATCGGCTTTCAGCGCATGACGCCGATCGCGCCTGCGCTGGTCGGGCGGGCCGAGATCCCCGGCGGTGTGCTCGACCATGTCGTCGTCGACGCGTCCGGCCGCGCCTACCGCGACCCGGCCGGGGAGGCTGCCGCGGCCATGGCGATGCAATAGCGGGCGGGCGGGCGGGCGTGGGTCCCTGCCTCACGCTCGCGGACACTTTCAACGTGTGCATACCTTCTCGGCCAGGATCAACTCTGCGGCGTTCCTGATCGCCAGACCCCGCCGTACGACCCCGATCCGCCGCAGATGCGATCCTGACCGCACATGCGTAGCCGCGGCGGCGGTCTGGATCACCGATGGGTGGATCCAAGCGACCGCGACGCCGACGCCGCAGCCGAGTCAGTCCAGTTCGAGGGCGAGCCGGAGCGCGGCGTTGATGGCGGATAAGTTCGTCGCGGCTGACTCGACCGACGAACTCGCCGAGTCGTTCGGGTGCGACGGCCGAGGTCTGCTCGATCAGGACCTGAGTCGCTCGTCGCCAATCGAAATCGCGGGACGAAACGACCGCGACGGGGCGGATCGAAAGTTGACAACGGACATACGACAACGCGTAAGTCATTTGTACGACATACGAAAGCGGTCGATCCTTCCTTGACCAAGCGCTCAGTCCTCGAGGATCTCGATCGCATACTCCGGACAGTTGGCGATGACGAGCCGGGCATCGGCCTCCCGGCCCGCGGGGATCACGCCGCCGTTGGTCGGGGTGGACATGCCGTAGTCGTCGATCTCGAACAGATCAGGGGCGAGCGCGTAGCAGCGGGCATGACCCTGACACTTCTCCTGGTCGACACGGATCTTCACGGAAACACCACCGGGAGCTGGCGCGGGCCGCGGACCTGTCCGCCGGCCCAGGTGACCTCTGCGTCGTCCGCGATTCGGAACTCGGGAATCTGCGCCATCCACTCCTCGACGGCGACGCGCATCTCCATGCGGGCGAGGTTCGACCCGGCACAGCGATGGATGCCGGCACCAAAGGCCACGTGGCGGTTGACCTCTCGGTCGATGATGAAGCGATCGGCATCGGGGAACGCTTCGGGATCGCGGTTGGCGGCCGGGAAGCTGAGCAACACGCGCTCGCCCTCCTTCATCGGGCATCCGGCCACCTCGACATCCGACGACACGACCCGGGCCATCGTCACCGGCGAGTAGGCCCGCAGGATCTCTTCGATCGCGGTCGGCAACAAGCCCGGTTCGGCTGCGAGACGGCGGCGGTCGTCGTCGTGTGCGGCGAGGTGCCAAAGGGCCGAGCCGATGCCGGACCATGTGGTGTCGACACCGGCGATCAGTGTGAGCGCGACCGTGCCGAGCACGTGACCGTCGGAGACCTGCTGGCCGTCTACCTCGGTATGCAGCAGCACGCTGATGAGATCCTCGCCGGGGTTGTCGCGGCGGATGGCCATCTCGCCCATGAAGTAGGCAATCAGTTCGTTGCGTGCCTTCAAGCGGCGTGGTCTGTCGCTGGCGAACTCGAGCAGGTCGCGCACCCAATTCGTGAACGTGTCGGACATCGATTCAGGGACGCCGAGGACGAGGCCGATCACCCGGACCGGGATCTGCTGCGCGTACTCGGCGGCAGCGTCGGCGCTGCCGCGTGCCGCGAGGTCGGTGACGAGCCGGCGGCACAGCTCTCGGGTGAACACCTCGTACTCGTCGACCCTGCGGTTGGAGAACCACGGAAGCAACAGGCGTCGGGTCCAGGTGTGCTCGGGTGGGTCGGCCGAGATCGGCGGTATCCCGGCCGGCAGTGCAACGTCGTCATCGGCGTCCGGTGCGACCACGCCGACGTGGCTGGAGCTGAAATGCGCGACGTCGCGAGCGATTGCGGTGACGTCCTCATAACGCGTTGGCAGAAACGTGCCGCCGTCGCGTTCGGTGTGGGCCACCGGGCACGTGTCACGCAACGAGTCCCAGATTGCGAACGGATCGGCGATGTAGGCCGGATCGAAGATGTCGTAGTCGGTTGCCCAGTCAGTCACGCCCGTTTCGGCGAAGCCCGGTTCTGTGACGCTCGTGCTCATGTTTCCCCCAGTTGATTGCCTGTGTGAAAGTTAGCCGCTTGGATAACTTCGGGCAAGCGGCTGGTTCGGGCGCCTACGAATCCTTCTTCATGTCCGCAACCCGGCGGAAGACGCCGGTGTATCCGAACAGCTTCATCAGCGACGGGGTTATCCCTGGCGCGATGTTCGACAGCACGATCAGGGGGCGGACGGGCGGCGTATTGACGACGACTTCGGCGCGGTTCTTCCGTATACAGCTGACGACGACGTCGGCGACCTTCTCGGGCGACGAGCGGCCGGTGACCTTCGGTGCGGTGACACCGTTGTCCTCCCAGCGGGCATACATGCCGGTGTCGGTGACGAACCCTGGGCAGACGACCGAAAATCCGACGGGAGATCCGTGGTACTCACAGCGCAGTGAGTGCGTCATGCCGACCATGCCGTGCTTGCTGGTTGCATACGCAACGCCGTAGGGCACCCCGACCTTGCCCGCGCCGGAGGCGATGTTGACCACATGCCCCCGCTTGCGCTCGAGCATGCCCGGCACCACGGCGCGCGTGAGCATCAGCGATGCAAGCAGGTTGACATCGAGGGTGCGCAAGAGGTCGTCGTCGGATGCGCTTTCGAAATGCGCGACTACTTCGATCCCCGCGTTGTTGATCAAGATGTCGGGCACACCGAGGTCCTTCTGTGTGCGGTCCAACAACGCCGCCCGATCCACGGCACTGGTCACATCGCATCGGGTCGCGATCGCCTTCACGCCGAGTGCGCTCATCTCTTTGCGAACGTCGTCGAGCTCGGCCTCGGAGCGTGCCGCAAGCGACAGGTTCACGCCCTGCTTGGCAAGGGCACGAGCGATGTGGACGCCGATACCTCGTGAAGCACCGGTCAAGACGGCGGTGGTTCCCCTCAGTTCCTTCATTGCTGTCCTCGTTCTCGGTGTCCAGCCGGAGAAATGTCCGCTTTCGGTGACCTCCCTTGTCTAGTTCATGGCCCGTCATCGCTGCCGTGTCGTGGGGGCGTCAGGGCGGGAAACGCGTCCGATCACGTGCGCCTATCGTTCCGTCATCGACACGCCAGCCCGGCCGAGCAGAGCGCTCCGAGAAGTGCACAACGCTGCCCGGCCGCGTCGCCGCGACCGAGTGGCTCTCGCGACGTGGCCCAAAGACCACACGGCCCGGATCGGCCTTGGCGTGCAGCTCGAGTGGGACCGTGTGAGGGTCGTCCATCCGAAAGTCGACCCGGTGGCGGTGATCGGGTTCGCCCTCGCCCAGGCTCTCGCCAAGAATCCATTGGCCAACCGGCGGGTGGCGATCTGGGGGGTCCGGTCCAATCCAACGGTGCGATTGTCCTTCGCCGTGGATTCCCGAGACGACCTGCGTGTCGCCGTGGTCGACTCTG
>JAYUDQ010000675.1:0-3514 GCA_043739745.1 Acidimicrobiia bacterium
AAGACCGTGCTGCTCTACGACGCTCGGTGCCTTGACGACCTGCATGGCATGCTCGTCGCGCACGGCGACTGGATGGAACTCGGCTCGGCCGACGAACAGAAGCCCGCAAGGGACGGCACCGTCGAGGCGTGGGGGCGGTCGGAGTTGAATCCGGTCGGCGGTTGGTACGGCCTGAAAAAAGGGCTGCGAGGTCGTTTCGGCATGTATGTGCCACCGCTCATGGAACGCCTCGGTCTCGCCGAGGTCGAACACAACCCCAAAGGCAACCGCATGCGGGTGCTTGCAGCCACGCATGAAACAACCCGATGATCGACCCGAGACGCAACGCCTGCTCGATGCGCTGAACTCCCCCGTGCGCCGAGAGATCATCTGGCTGATCTGGGACCGAGAGATGCCGGCCGGCGAGATCGTCGACGCGTGCAACCTCTCGGGCGCGACGATCTCCGGGCATCTCACGGTGCTGCGAGACGCGGGCCTCGTCACCATGCGGAGCGAAGGAACGTTCCGTCGCTATCGCGCCCGCCAAGAAGCCGTACAGGGCATTCGCAGTCTCCTCGAAACCGACGAACACAAGTTGTTCCCCGGAAGCACACCGGCCCCGCTCGCCGACGGTCGCACCGTCGGTGCCGCGGTGGTCGAGGTCGACGGTCCGTGTCCGCCGGCCGACGCATTCCGTGCCTTCACCGATGCAACGCTCTACGCACGGTGGTGCGGTGTTCCGGTCACCATCGTCGATGGCCGCTTCTCGGCAACCATGGAATGGGGACTCGAAGTGCGCGGTACGTACCTCCACACCGTCGCGCCGTCGCTCATCGTCATGGCATGGGACTTCGAAGCCAACGACGTACCGCTACCGGGAGCAGAGAACCGTGCCTATTTGGTCATCTCCGCTCGCAAACGAGGCTGTCATCTCGAACTGACACAGCTCGTTCGCTCGGCAGAGCACGCCGCGTACATGGAACGGGCCTGGGGCCTTGTTCTCGGACGCTTCAGAGACCACGTGAAAACCGCCCTCGACACGCACGCTCCAATCGCGATGCGCCCGACACGGCAACGGTCAACCCCTCCCAGCGACTGATCGATCAGTTGGAGACCCGCCGGGCCGCTCAGACGCCTTCCGCCGCGTCGATACCGGCCTCGTCGGCCGGCGGTGCGGTGTTGAGGGTTGCGAACACGGCCGGCGGCTCGCGCCACGGCGATGGCAGGGTGCCGGCTGCGGCCGCGGTGATGGCCCGCCACACGCGTTGTGGCGTGCACGGGAGGTCCAGATGGCGGACGCCGAGGTGGGCAAGCGCGTCGATGACTGCGTTCTGCACGGCCGGCGTTGCGCCGATGGTGGCTGCTTCGCCGATTCCTTTGGCCCCGAGCGGGTTGCGGGGCGACGGTGTCTCGGTGGAGCGGACGTCGAAGCTCGGCATCTCGGCCGCCGACGGCAGTGCGTAGTCGGCGAAGTTCGAGGTGACAGGGTTGGCGTCCTCGTCGTACAGGACCTCCTCGTAGAGCGCCTGGCCGATGCCGGAGGCGATGCCACCGTGCTGCTGACCCTGCACGAGCAGTGGGTTGAGGACGGTGCCGCAATCGTCGACCGCGAGGTGGCGGATGACGGTCACCTTGCCGGTGTCGGCGTCGACCTCGACGACCGAGATGTGGGCGCCGAACGGGAACGTAGCGCCGTCCTGGTCGAAGATGAACTCGCCGTTGAGCGGTCCGCCGTCGTCCGTTGCCTTGGTCGCCAACTCGGCCCACGACAGTCCCGACGTCGGCACACCGGCCACGCCGAGTGTCCCCCTGGTCTTGTCGACGACGATGTCGGCCACATCGGCTTCGAGCATGGCCGCAGCCAGCTCGCGGGCCTTCTCGACCATCACCTCGGTGGCCTTGTGCACGGCCGATCCGCCGAGCTGCAGGGAGCGCGATCCGCCCGTGCCACCACCGCTCGGGACGCGGTCGGTGTCGCCGTCGACGAGGCGGATCTGCTCGATCGGGATGCCGGTCTGGTCGGAGACGAGCATGGCGAACGCGGTCTGGTGGCCCTGGCCGTGCGCGGAGGTTCCGGCGAACACCGTGGCCGTGCCGTCGGGATGCACTTCGACCGCACCGAACTCGCTCGCCCCGCCGCCCGCGGTGATCTCGACATACGAGGAGACGCCGATGCCGAGCAGCTTGCGGTCGCCCCTTTCACGACGGGCCTTCTGCTCGGCCCGCAGGTCGTCGTAGCCGATCGCCGCGGCTGCGGTGCGCAATGGAAGCATGTAGCGGCCCGAGTCGTAGCTGTTCCCCGTCAGCGTCGTGAACGGGAACACGTCGTCGGCCAGGAAGTTGCGCTCGCGTATCTCGATGGGGTCGATTCCGAGTTCGATCGCGGCCTGGTCGACGAGACGCTCGATCAGCGCGGTCGCCTCGGGCCGGCCCGCGCCACGGTATGCACCCATAGGAGTGGTGTTGGTGACAGCGACGACGACAGTGAACTCAAGCGCAGGGAACCGGTAGTTGGCGGGCGACATACGCCGCGTGCCGCCGGGGAGAAACGCGCCGACGGTCGGATAGGCACCTGCGTCGCCGACGAGCCGGACCCGCAGGCCGGTGAACGTGCCGTCGGCCTTGCAGCCGAGCTCGGCGTACTGGATCTGGCCGCGGCTGTGCGGGAGTGCCTTCATGTCCTCGGAGCGGGTCGGCATCCACACGACCGGACGGTTCAGCTCGCGGGCGGCCTTGGTGACAACCGTGTACTCGTGGTGCAGCCCGGCCTTTCCGCCGAAGCCGCCGCCGACCTGCGGGGTGACGATGTGGATGTCGTCCTTCGACCAGCCGAGTGCGGCCGCGAGCTGACCGTGCAGGGCGTGGGGCATCTGCGTGGACGCCCATACCGTGGTGCGACCATCTGCTGCGGGCGCGGCGGCGCAGCAGTCGGGCTCCATCGGTGCGACGGCGATGCGCTGGTTGACGTAGCGACCGCGCACCACGACGTCGCTCGTACCTTCGAGGTCGACCTTGTTCGAGTCGGGGATGACGAGCGCCTGATTCGACCCGTGGGCCGGGAAGATCAGCTCGGCACCGTCGGCCAGCGCGTCTTCCGCGTCCACAGATGCAGGCAGCGGGTCGATCTCGGCCCAGATGGCCTCTGCTGCGTCTTCCGCCTGCGCTGCGGTCTCGCCGAACACGACGGCGATCGGGTCGCCGACGAAGCGGACGCGGTCGGCGGCCAGCGGCGGGCGGGCGAAGTCGGGATGTACGGCCACGAAGCCGTGATGCGGGGGCACGCCGAGCTCGGCGTGTGTCCACACGGCGACGACCCCGGGCATGCCAACGGCGTCTTCGGTGTGCAGGGCGGTGATTATGCCGTGGGCCACCTGCGACCGCGCGAAGGCGGCATACAGCAAGCCGTCGAGGGGAAGGTCGCCCACGTATTTCCCGAGCCCGCGGAGCAGCGCCGGGTCTTCGGAGCGCACCACACGGGTGCCGAGGATCGAACCAACAGGAATGGAACCGTGGACAGGAGCGGTGGCCGTCGTCA
>JAYUDQ010000676.1:0-8903 GCA_043739745.1 Acidimicrobiia bacterium
GGTCCGAGGTAACTCCCGAACGAGGCCCCGAAGGCGTGGCCGCCGGCCTTGACGAAGCTAAGTACACCTACCAATGTGGTGATCGCGCCAACGACCACAGCGGGGCGTTGCCAGGCCGTGGCCTGCGAGCGGATGCGGCCCCGAACCTCGTCGAGACCCCAATGGTTCCCCGCATCGAGTGCGAACAACGAAAGGTGCGCGGCGATCATCAGGTAATACGACCATGGCCATTCGTTCTGCACGTGCAGCACAGAGAACGTGATGGCCAACGACTGACCGAGCCCGATCAGCGACCAGATCCGTGTGTGGAGCCCGAGGATCAGGAACGCACCGAGGGACGCTTCGACGAACAGCGTGACCCATCCGAAGAACGTGAAGTTCTTCAGCACGACGTGCTTCACGAAGAACGCATAGGGCGCGAAGACTTCATGGGTCACCGCAGACTGCGTGTACCCGAACAGTCCCCGGCCATTGCGCTTCCCGAAGTCCGGCGGCGTCTTCCATCCGGCGTTCTGTAGCCACAGGAGGCCGACGATGATGCGGACGACCGGGATGACGATGCGGCTGGCGCGTGCCTGTGCGGCGTCGGAAAAGGTCCTGGCCCGGTCGAGGGTCGTGATCATTTGGGGATCCGTTCTTTCGATGGTGACCGGCGGGTTCGAGACGCGTCATGTCGACTGATCCCGGGGACTCTCCCACAAGCCTGTACCCACCTGTCGCCCGCACCAAGCCATTCGTTACGCACGACTGCATCAGAGGTCTCGCAGCATCAGAGGTCTCGCAGCATCTCGATCGTCGGCCGCCGCGTTCCGCGAACCGCGGCAGTGGCTGCCACGGCCACGGCGACCAGCGTGATTGCGACGACGAGCGCGAGGTACCCCCAGGGCACGGCGAGCGCTGAAGGCGGCGGGTCGAAGACACCCGTGAGGATCTTCACGATCATGCGTGTCAGCGCCCAGCCCATGACCGCCCCGAGCAGCATGCCGCCGAATGTGACGAAGACCGCTTCGGACCAGACGAACCCGCCGAGTTGCCTGGGTGTGGCCCCGAGCGCGGCGGCGATGGCGAAGGTGCGACGCCGTTCGGCCAGGCCCAGCCAGAGCACCAGCCCGCTGGCCGCGGCGGCGAGAACGAGGGCGAAGCCGAGTTCGACCTTGGTCAGCCCTTTGAGCTCGACGGCGGTGAGGCTGCTTCCGATCTTGCGTCGTTTCGACGCGATGTCGGTCACGATGGCACTCGTGCCGACGGCCTTCTGGACGCGCGCGGTGACGACGGTCGAGTCGTTGGATGCGGTGTCGATCAGGAACATGCCGACGGCGTTCGACGACGTTGCCTTCGCCACATAGGCGGCGTTGGCCACGATGAAGCTGTCCGACGGGGCCGAGGGGAACTCCTTGGCGATGCCGACGTAGGTGAATGGGATCGCCTTGTACTGCTTGGTTTGCCCGTCCTGGAGCCGCAGGCGTATCGGATCGCCTTGCGTGAGCTGGAAGTCCTTGACGGTCTCGTCGCTGAGCAGGACGGCGTCGGGCTGGGCGGCCAGCTTCGCCATGAGCTGCTTGGCCGTGCCTCCCTGGAAGTACGCGTCCTGGAGCTTGGTGGACTGCACGATCGTGGTCGGGTCGACGCCGTACAGGTCCTGGAGATCGGCGCCGACGTAGGCGAAGCGATGCTGCATCGCGGTGACCGACCTGACGCCTGCGATGCCCGCCAGTTTCGTGGCTTTCGACGGGTCGGCGACAACGCCGGGTGACTCGACGACCGTGACCATGGCGCCGTTGCTCAGCACCGCGTCGACTTCTGCCTGGTGCTGGTACGTGGAGTTGAACACCGATGTCGACGCCGCGAACGCGACGCTGAGGGCCACGAGTGCTAGCCCTCTGGCGAGGAGCCGGCGCTGACGCTTCATCGATGCCGAGACGGTGCCGGCCAGGCCCCCGGAGACGGGCCGGATGAGCGCAGTCAGGCCCCGCCCGCCCCGCGCGAGCACCGTGTTGGCGATGCGCCACAACAGAAGGGCGCCCCCGACCCACGCCAGTGCCGGTCCGAAGAACGCCCAGTAGTTGACGCTGATGCTGGGCACGCCTTCGACGGCGAGGACGAGCTTGAAACCGTTGCGGCTCGTCGACCAGTAGACGAGAACGGACAACACCAACAAGACGGCATCCAGCCGCCACCGCAGCCATCGGGGTTCACGTGCGCGTCCGACTGCTCGACGCGCGTCGGCGACGGTCAGTTCACGTGCGTCCGCATAGGCGGGCCACGCAACGGAGAACGCAGCGATGGCTGCGCCAGCACCCACGGCGGCGACGGACCAGAGCGCCAGGGTCACGCCACTCGCGCCGAACGTCGAGGATCCGAACGACAGTGCGCCGATGGTGGCGGCGAGGCCGAGCCCGCACGTCGCGCCGGCAATCGTCACGAACGCGGCTTCGCTGACGCCGAGGGTGACGAGCTGGCGCATCGTGGCGCCGCGCGTCCTCAGCAGCGCCTGATCACCTCGGCGGCGGTCGGCGCCCGACGCGGCAACGGTCGCCGTGAGCAGACCCGCCAGGATGGCCCCGGGGACGCCGAGGAACAGGAAGAGCACCTGCGCGTAGAGCGAATCGGCGCGTGCTTTGCCGAGCTCCGCCCCGAGGCTGTCACCGACCAGTCCGGCGCCTCCCAACTTGAGCTCGAGGTTGTGGGCTTGCGCGATCACGGCCGAGTAGGCGGCAGCCGGATCGACGGGAAGCTTCTGGGCGAAATCGGCATGGAACTGGGTGGTGACGAGGTCGGGTCGGGCGGCCGCAACTGGCTCGAAGAACGTGTGCCATTGCGCGGGTGGAAGGATCAGGACATTGTCCGGTGGGGCCGTCGGCTGTGATTGCTGTGGTGCGCCGACTTTCTGGAAGAACGAGTCGGCGGTGGGCAGGTCGACGATGCCATCGATCCTCACCGTCACCGGCGCGAATCCTTGACGTCCGATCGTGACGGTGTCGCCGGGGGCGGCGTGGAGGTTCGCCGCCGTCTGCTGCGCGAGCAGCACACCGGTATCGGAACCGGACAGGGTGCGGACCGATCCGGCGAACGTCCGGGCATAGGAAGAGGGGAGTGCGAGCACGACGCCCGGACCGGTGGTCTGGGTCGATCCGTCCTTCGCCAGCTCGAACCCGGTCGTCTGACCGAAGTCGACCTCGGTGACGGAGCGCAACCCGGGAAAGGACTTCACCGTTGCCCGGACGACGGCCGGGTCGGCTCCCGGCTGCGTTTCGATCTGCCAGTCGGTGCTGACGCTCGACGATGCCCGGGCCGCCATCGTGGCCTTCGACGCGGAGAGGAATGCACCGATCGTGGCGAGGAGCCCGACGGCGATGGCGACGCCGATGGTCGATGCGACGATGCGGCCGCGTCGATGGCGCAGCAGACCGGTGAGCCAGGTCGTCACGAACATGGTGATTCCTCGGTCTTCCGCGTGAGGGTGGTCTTCAGCGTGGGTGTGGTCTTCAGCTGGGGGGTCGGCACTGATGACGCTCTGACGAGATCGTTGCGGGCCCGGTCGGTAGAGAGGCGGCCGTCGCGCATCTCCCACTGGCTCGCAAGTCGTTCGGCGATGAGCGGATCGTGGGTGTTGAGGAGCAGCGCGGCACCGGTGATGGCGGCGGCGTGGAGGAGAACGTCGATGACGTGTGTCGCGGTTTCGAAGTCGAGCTGACCGGTTGGTTCGTCGGCGAGGATGAGGCGAGGTCGAGTGGCCAGCACCCGGGCGATGGCCACCCGCTGGGCCTGTCCTCCGGAGAGCTCCTCGGGCAGCTTCCGCGCCAGCGTGTGGAGACCGAGGAGCTCCATCGCTTCGACAGCCGCGGCCCGTGCGGTGGATTCGGATGTGCCACACAACAGCAGGGGGAGTGCGATGTTCTCGGTCACATCGAGCGGCGGGAGCAGCGAGGGAGCCTGGAACACGATCCCGATCAGACCGGGGCGTAGCAGACTCTTCGCCCCGAGCGCTGGCCAGTCGACCGTTCCGGCCGTGGGCTCGTCGAGGCCGGCGACGAGATGCAGGAGCGTCGACTTGCCGGAACCGGACTGGCCCATCAACGCGATCTGCTGGCCGGGGGCGATCTCGCACGATGCCTCGTTCAGCGCGACGACGGCGTTGGCGCCGGTCCCGTAGGTTCGGCCGGCTCGGTCGCAGCGGACCAGGGCTGCGGTCGTCATGACGGCACGCTCACGAGTTGTAGGTCGCGAACGGTCTCGTTCGTCGGGCCGTCGATGCGGCCGTCTCGGAGTCGGATCTGGCGCATGGCCACCTTCGCGACTGCGGGGCTGTGGGTGACGATGACGACGGCCGCGCCTGCCAGCGCCCGTTCGAGGAGCAGATCGATCACCATCGACGCAGTTGTGGTGTCGAGTTCTCCCGTGGGCTCGTCGGCGAGGACGACGGCCGGATCGTTCGCCAGCGCGACGGCCAATCCGGCCCGGGCCGATTCGCCGCCGGACAGTTGCGACGGGCGTGCGCCGCGCCGGTGCCCGAGTCCGAACTCGTCGAGCAACCGGGCCGTTCGGGCCGTGTCACGGCGTCCGGCGAGGCGCTGCGCGAACGCGATGTTCCCCTCGACGCTGAGGTGGTCGAGCAGGTTGTTCGTCTGGAACAGCATGCCGATCTGTCGGGCCCGTAGGGCAGCGCGATGCGCCTCGGGGCGACGTGAGAGCTGCTCGCCGGCCACGGTGACCATGCCGCCGTCCGGTTCATCCAGTCCAGCCAGACACGCGAGCAACGTCGATTTCCCGGACCCGGAAGGCCCCGTGACGGCAACGACCTCTCCGGGTTCGACGGCGAAGGAAACGCCGCGGAGTGCGAGGGTTTCCTCGCTGCCGGTATGGAAGAACCGGTAGAGGTTCTCGGCAACGAGTGCCGGCGTTTTGACCGTATGCGGACGTATGGTCATCGCGCGTACTTCCACGAGAACGAGTCGGTGACGATCTTCCAGGGATCCACGTTGTCGGCACCGACCGGGCCGGAAAGGGTGAGGGTGACCTGGGTGCCGCTGCGCCAGAACTCGTAGCGCTCGACCGCTTCCCGCACGACCTTTCCCGTCACCGCGTTCGCCGCGCTGTCGCGCAGATACGTGAGCAGGATCGCACTGCCGGCTTTGCGGGTCACCACCGTTGCCTTTCCTCCGGTGACGTTCGGTTCGCGGCCCTTGATCAGCGCCAGCTCGGTTGTCGCGATCGTTGCCTTTGTCGGTGCTTGCGAAACGTTGGTTGCGTCCATCCGGATCGTGTTCAGCTTGTCGGTGAAGCTCGTCGCCGTGCCGGACTCGGTGCGGGCCCATCCTTCTGGCACGCTGACCACGTAGCCGCCCGACTTCGGGGTGTAGGGCACGAACGCCTGATTGTCGGGAATGTCGCCGGCCGGGCTGACCTCCGGGCCCTTGTTGGCCGACTTGACGGTCTTTGCGGTCGCCTTCTTCGATGCCGCGGCCACGGGCGAGCCGGTCACGCTCAAGGCCGTCACCGCCAAGGCCGTCACCGCAAACGTCACCAGCGCGACCCGCGCCGCAGGCCGGCCGCGGACCGCATACGAGGGTTGACGGTCGGCGGGGGAAACGGGAGTCGAAGGCATGGATTCAGGCTAAGGAAGCCCGAATCAGGCCACGCTTTGCACACGGTTAGCGCACGGTGAAACCTGACTGCTGGAACGACCGGAACGACCGTCGCTGCACTTCCGGCCTCCTACTGTCTGCGATGCGATGTTCGATCTGCTCTTCCACCTTGTGATCATCGGCGTCGCAACTGCGCTCGAACCGGTGCAGCTCATCGCCTACGTGGGGGTGATCTCGACCCGGCAGGGAATACGAGCCGGGTGGGCGTTCCTCGGCGGGTGGATCGCTTCGCTGCTGACGGTGTCGCTGCTCACGTGGGTCGCCGCCGCGCAGGTGTCGAGCTACGCGTCCGATGTCGTCGAGCGACGTGGAGTGCGACGCGGGATCCTTGGCGTCGAGTTCGTCCTCGGCTTGGCACTGCTGGCGTATGCGATCTACCGCGAACGGCGGGGCCCGCAGCCGGCTCACGAGTCGCGGTTGAAGGTGGGCGGAGCCTCGATGACCACGACCCATGCCGCCTTGGTGGGTCTGCTCATCCCGCCGTGGCCGCTTGTTGCGGCGGGTGCGCTCGATGTGGTGCGGGCCGAGGTAGGAGTGACTCGCTCGGTGGCCGGGATGCTGGTGTACCTCGTGACCGCCACGTCGACGATCGGCGGCATGCAGCTCTGGGCGGTTCGGTCCCCGGAGACCTCGCTCGACCGTCTCGCCCGCATCCGCGCCTGGCTGGAGCCGCATGCCGAGCGCATCATCACGGTGATCGCCGCGCTGGTCGGGCTATGGCTGGTGGTGCACGTCCTACGGCGGTGGTGAAGGTTCTGCCGCTCAGTGCACGAGGGCGCGATCGGCTCAGTGCACGAGGGCGCGATCGGCTTCGGCCTGCGCCATCGGCAGCGCGATGGTGAACGTTGCACCGCCGCCTGCAGTGTCGGAGAGGTCGATCTGACCGTCGTGGTTGTGCACGATGGCGGCCACGATCGCCAGCCCGAGCCCCGTGCCGCCGCTGGCCCGCGACCTCGATGTGTCGGCCCGGAAGAAGCGCTCGAACACGGCTACTCGGTGCTGGGCATCGATCCCGGGACCATGGTCGATGACGCGGAGCACCACCGATCCGCCTTCGATGGTCACGCTGACGTCAGTTCTCGTACCGACGGGTGTGTGGGTCCGCACGTTCAGCAACAGGTTGTCGATGACCTGCCGTAGTCGGATCGCGTCACCGATCACCGCCGTGTCCGACCCGCCCGTGGCCGTGATCGGCCACTCCGGTGCAACCGCGGTGGCGGCATGCACGGCGTCGTCCACGAGCTCACCGAGATCGAGGGGGGCCTTCGCCGCCGGTGCGTCCTCGTCGAGCCGGGCCAGGAGGAGGAGCTCATCGACCAGATGCCCCATGCGGGCCGATTCGCTGCGGATGCCGCGGATCACCTTGGCGAGGTCCTCGGGCCGGTCCTTGGCACCGCGCTCGAAGAGCTCGGCGTAGGCAGACACCGCAGCCACCGGGCTGCGCAGTTCGTGCGACGCATCGGCCACGAACCGGCGGAGTCGAAGCTGGGTCATGCGCAGCTCCTGCTCGGTCGCGTCACGTTCGTGGAATGCATCCTCGATCCGACCCAGCATGGAGTTCAACGCAACCGCCACATGGCCGACCTCGGTGGGGCGATCGGCGCCGGGCACGCGGTGCTCGAGGTCGCCTGCGGTGATGAGCTGCGCGGTGCGTTCGACATCGCGCAGCGGACGAAGGCCTCGTCGTATCGCGGCCCACATCAGCCCGCTGGCAATGATCAGCGCGCTTCCGGTCACGAACAGCTCGATCTGCAGCAGCCGCGTCGTTGTCTCGTCGACACGGTCGAGAGACTGCGCGAGGAACAGGATGTCGCCGCCGCGCAGTTGTGCGATCCGTAGGCGGAAGTGCTCATCACCGTCCAGATCGCTTTCTCGGGCGTTCACGGTGAGGAAACGTCGCGGCTCACCTCCGATCCCGTCCCGAGGCACGGTCAGTCCGCCGACCGCAGCCGGCAACAGCGGTTCGCCCTCGGACTCACCGGGATGTCCGACGACGATCGGACCGTCCGTCGTCCCGTCCGGGTGGCGGAGCGCGACATGGGTACCGGGAGCGAGGACGGCGAGTGACTCGCGGCTGAATGCCTTGCCGTTCTCGACGGCCTGCTCGAGCGGTACGTGGGCAGCTTCGAGGGATGCGTCGACCCGGTTCACCAGGAAGCTGTGCAGCGCCCGATGTGTCGCTACATCAGCGGCGATGAGTGCGAGCAGGACCACGACGACCATGGTGATCAGCAGGCGCAGCCGGAGCGACATGCCTCAGACTTGCCGACGAAGATGTGCGTCGGCTGTGGGGCCGGCGTGTTGCGCTCGGTCGATGAAGGTCACCGTGTCTCACCGTGCCTCACCGTGTCTCGCGGAGCGCGTACCCGACGAGCCGGATGGTCTGGATCAGCGGCGGTCCGATCCGGTCGAGCTTCTTGCGCAGGTAGCTCACGTACGTCTCGACGACGTTCGAGTCGCCGTCGAAGTCGTGATGCCAGACCCCGTCGAGGATCTGCGACTTCGACACGACGATGCGAGGGTTCGTCATGAAGAATGTGAGCAGCGAGAACTCGGTGGCCGTGAGCTCGATCGCCTGGCCGGCCCGCCACACCTCGTGCGTGCTCTCGTCGAGCTCGAGATCAGCGAAGCGGAGGCGTCCGTCGCCGGGGGCCTCGTCGCCGTACGTCCGGCGCAGGATGGCGCGTACGCGGGCGACCAGCTCGGCAAGTGCGAACGGCTTGGTGAGGTAGTCGTCGCCGAGGCCGAGGCCCTCGACGCGGTCGTCCACAGAGTCGCGGGCGGTGAGGAACAGGACCGGGATCTTCAGTCGGTCGGCCCGAACCCGGCGGGCGATCTCGAAGCCGTCATAGTCCGGCAGCATCACGTCGAGGATCACGAGCTCGGGGCGGTCATCCTGCACGGCGAGGAGCCCGGCTCGACCGGTCGATGCGGTCGACACCGCGAATCCCTCGTAGCGAAGCGCGGTGGCCACGGCATCGAGGATGGACGGCTCATCGTCGACGACCAGAATGCGGCGGGCGTCCGTGCCCGGTTCAGGCGGCACCGCTCACCTCGCGTGCAGGCGGTGTCACGGTCGCATTCAAGAGTCCGTTGTCCGCCACTGCACGAGCGTGTACGAAACGTTCGTACCCATATGATCTTCGAACACCGGCGTCAACGGCTGGCCGATGGCGAGCGGTTGCTCCGGATCACCGAGCAGGTTGCCCACCATGCGGATCCCGTCGGCATCAGGCAGTTCGACGATGCAGGCAATGT